>JBKKAI010000501.1:0-6305 GCA_046714815.1 Terriglobia bacterium
GTTCCCGGCCGTGCATCCGGTCCCACCAGGTGGTCTCTTTCATGTAGGCGTCGAATTTCTCGTAGGCCCGCTTGAAGAATGCCAGAAAACTGTCGTCGCGGGCCACCGCCGCGAGGCGCTCCTGGGAGATCGAGCCCAGCATCAGCACCGGGTTATGGTAAGTCTCTTCCCACAGGTCACGGTCGAGCCGCCGAAACACCTCGCGCAGCGGCTCGTCCCATGACCAGAGAAGGTTGTAGGCCAGTTCACGCAAGCCTTTCAATTCGTCCGGCAGCGACGGCTGCACCTGAAACGAGTCGAGCTGGTAGTGCGTTCTGCCCGGGGCAGGCCCCATAGACGGCCTCCTTAACGCGATCTTGGAAAGTCGAGGAATACGGCGGGAATCTTACCTCAGAAAGCCCCTCCGGCCAAACCATTGATTCTCTGGGTGAGCGGCATGGACCTTACCGAGCCGCGACCCTCATCGGTCGCGGCTCAGTCTGGCGACTGGGGCGGAGGGCGAACTGTGATATTATTTGGGATTCGAGTCCTCTTCAAGGAGCGGTCATGGCACGAGTTTGTGAAATGTGCGGGAAAGGGCCGCAGTTCGGGCACAAGGTCAGCCACGCCAATAACAAGACGCTGCGCCGTTGGAACGTGAATCTTCAGACGGTTCGCGCCGTAGTGGGGGGCGGCCGCCGCCGCATGCGTGTATGCACCGGCTGCCTGCGCTCGGGAAAAGTTCAGAAAGCCTGACCCGCTTCGCGGCAGCAGGCGGACAACCCGCCACGCCGCCCGCCGGTTTAATCCACTTTAACGATATTTGGCAAGCGCCGCGTAGAGCGGCCGCGCCTCGGCCGGCGTCGGAGCGTTGCCGTCCACCAGGATGGCGCGCGCCGGAATCTCGCGCCCGTAGAGGTCGCGGTTACCGTCACTGTCCGGCTTGACGACGGCGCCCTTCAGAGTCACTCCGGCGAAGAGTCCGCGGGCTCGGGAGTAAGTGAGGATCTCGGCGCGCATCGCCGCGTTGGTCTCGGCCGAGGCCGCGCGGCCCACCGGCCCGGCCGCCGCCGAAGCATCGGCGCCCAGCGTAAACTTGTCCTTCACCAGGAAGTTCTTTCCCTTCCTGTTCATGATCAGCATGACCACATCCACGGCCTGGCCCCCGATCTGGAGGCCGAAGCTGCCGCCACCCATGGTCAGCATCGAAGGTGGCCCCCATTGCCGCCCAGGCCGGCGGCAGCTCACCATGCCCTTGCCGTAGTGCCCGCCGACTACAAACCCGCCCTTCTTCATGGAAGGGACGATCACGATGCATTCGGCGCGGGCCACCAGGTCCGCCGGGATGGCCTTCTCCGGAATGGACATGATTTCGTTAAATACTTCGGCGGACTCCCGCAACCGCTCCACTTCCTTGGCGCGGTCGGCAAACCCCGCCGAAGCCCACAACAGCGCGCCGGCCACCAGCGCCGTCCCAACCCCGCCGGAAATACGCGAGCGCATACGGAATACCTCCAGTACAATTGTAACAGGGGACTTGCCGGCCCGGCGGGCCATGATGAAACGTCGCGGATTTCTTCTTTCACTGGCCGCCTCGGCGCAGGCGGCCGGCCAGCCTGCGGCGCCCGGCCAGTCCGCCGTGTCGAAAACGCCTGCTCTCCCGGGCCGCAATCCCGCATCGCCCGATCCCGACCTCGGCAATCTTTCTCCCTGGATCGAGAAGCAGTGGGAAGCCAACCGGCACGAGCTCTCCTTCCTGAATCCGCGCTTTCGCGATGTGGCTGCCTGGCAGCGCCGCGCGCGGCCGGCGATCTTCGAGCGTCTGTTCTATTCCCCGGCCGCCGTTCCACCCCAACCCCAGGTGATCGAGAGGGTCGAGACCGGCGAGTTCATTCGCGAGAAGATAGAGTTCAGCACCACCGCCGATTTTCGTGTGCCTGCCTACGTCCATATCCCGCGCGGCGTGAAGCTGCCCGCCCCCGGATTGGTGGTGCTGCACGATCACGGCGGCTTCTACTATTTCGGCAAGGAAAAGATAACCGAGTTGCCGGACGAGCACCCGGTGCTGGAAAAGTTCAAACAGCGCTATTACGGCGGGCGCAGCATCGCCACCGACCTGGCCCGCGCCGGCTTCGTCACCATCGTCATTGACATGTTCTACTGGGGCGAGCGGCGGCTGGTGCTCGACGAGGACCGCCGCCTGGGCCTCAATGACTGGCAACTCCAGGAAGCGCCGGAGATGATCCAGGCGCTGAATACCCGGGCATCGCAGTATGAGCAGGTGCTGGCGCGCACCTTGTTTTCGGCCGGCCTCACCTGGTCGGGCATCTGGATCTGGGACGACATCCGCACGCTCGATTACCTGGCGTCGCGGCCGGAGGTGGATGCCAAGCGGCTTGGCTGCGTCGGGCTTTCGGTGGGCGGCCTTCGCTCCGGGCACCTGGCCGCGCTCGACCCGCGCATCCGCGCCGCCGTCGTCGTCGGCTGGATGACCTCGTTCGGCCCGGCGCTTCGCAAGCACGTCTGGAATACCATCGGCCTCACCAAGATCGTGCCCGGCCTCTACCGCCAGATGGATTACCCCGACTTCGTGGCGCTCACCGCGCCGCGGCCTCTGATGGTGATCCACGGCTCGCGCGACGCGCTGTTTCCCCCCGAAGGCGTTCGCCGCGCGGTGGAGAAACTCGCCGCCTGCTACCAGAAGGCCCGGGCGCCGGACCGGTTCCGCTTCATCGAGTACGACGGGCCGCACGAGTTCAATCTCCCGATGCAGGAGCAGGCGCTCGACTGGCTGAAGAAATGGGTCTGACCGAAAGTCCTGGGAGCGCGGGCGAACCCGGAGCGCAACGCGCCGGGTTCGTCCCGCCCGCTTCGCGTTTCGCACCACACCGCCGGCAACCCGGAACTTTCGCTCCGGGTCGCCGCATCATTGCCGCACTGTTGCTCTTGATCGTGTTTGGGGCGGCTGCCGCCGTGTTCGCATTCGCCGGGCAGCCGTCCGATCCCCGTCCTATCACCCAGCGAACCTGGTTCCTGGTGATCGCCATCATGGCCATCACCGTGCAAAGTTTTCTGCTGTTCCTGGCCCTGTTCGAGCCCTCGCTCGATTACAAGATCTCCACGCCGAAACCCTCCCCGCTCGAGTCGGCGGACTTTCTGCGGATGATCGAGGCGGTCACCGACGCCAAGGTCTACCGGCGCACGCAGGTCGAGGTGCTGGCCAATGGCGAGGTGTATTACGAAGCGGAGCTGGAGGCCATCCGCGCCGCGAAACAGAACATCAACCTCGAAGCCTACATTTTCCAAAAGGGCCGCGTGGCGCGCCGCTTCGTGGAAGCTTTGGCCGAGCGCGCCCGTGCCGGAGTCCGCGTCAATCTGCTGCTCGACGCCATTGGCAGCTTCGCCACCTGGGATCGTTACTTGCGCGAGCTGACGGATGCCGGCGGCCGCCTCGCCTGGTACCACCCCATTCGCTGGTACAGCCTGGCGCGCATGAACAACCGGACGCATCGCGAGCTGATCATTGTGGATGGGCGCGTCGGCTTCCTCGGCGGCGCGGGTTTCGCCGACCATTGGTTCTTCGGCCGGCGCAACCGGCGCCGCTGGCGCGATTCGATGTACCGGGTGGAGGGCGACGCGGTGGCCAGCCTCCAGGCCACGTTCGTCGAGAACTGGCTGGAGGGCTCCGGGGAGATCCTCACCGGCAATGAGTATTTTCCGCTCGCCATCGGCCGGCCCGGTGTCACCGCCGCGCTGGTGGTCAACAGCTCGCCGAGCGCCGGGCGCTCGACGCCGGCGCGAATCCTGTTCCAGACGCTGCTGGCCGGCGCGCAGAAAAGCATCCTGATTACCACCCCCTACTTTCTGCCGGACCACAGCGTGCGCGCCGAATTGTGCCGCGCCATCCAGGAGCGGGGCGTGGAGGTCTCGGTGATCGCGCCGGGAAAACACGCCGACCACCTGCTGACGCGCCGCTCCAGCCGCCGCCTTTACGGCGAGCTGCTTAAGGCGGGCGCGAAGATCTATGAGTACAAGCCGGCGATGCTCCACGCCAAGGCACTGGTGGTGGACGGCATCTGGACCGTGGTCGGCTCCACCAATTTCGATCACCGCTCGTTCGGCCTCAACGACGAGGTCAACCTGGCCGCGTTCGACGCGGAGTTGGGCGCGCGCCTCACCGAGGATTTCGCGCGTGACCGCGCCGAAAGCCGCCTGATCACTTACAAAACCTGGCGGCTGCGGTTCCTGCACGAGCGGCTCCATGAATACCTGGGCTGGCTGTTTGAGCGACAACAATAAACCCGGTGTGAGCGGCGGAGCGGCGTTCCGGATCGCCACCTACAACGTCCACAAGTGCCAGGGACTGGACCGGCGCACCAGCCCGGCCCGCATCGCCGCGGTGCTCGCCGAGATCAACGCCGACATCGTCGCGCTGCAGGAGGTGCTGAGCATCGAGGACGGCGCGGCGGATAGGAACCAGGCGCGCTTCCTGGCGAACGAGCTGGGCCTGCACTTCCATGTTGGAGAGAACCGGCGCCTGCGCGGCGGCGCCTACGGCAATGTCCTGCTCAGCCGCCTGCCGCTGGCCGGCGCGCACAATTTCGACCTGACCTGCCAATGGCGCGAGCGGCGCGGATGCCTGCGCGCCGATGTCCAAGTGCCGGGCGGCGGGCTGCTGCATATTTTCAACGTCCACTTCGGTACGGCGTTTGTCGAGCGCCGCCATCAGGCGCGCCTCCTCATCAGCGAAGCGGTTCTCGCCCATCCGGAGATCACCGGCCCCCGTGTTGTGCTCGGCGATTTCAATGAATGGACCTACGGGTTGGCGTCGCGCCTGCTCGCTTCGCAACTCCAAAGCGCCGATATCCGCCACCACCTGCGCCGCGCTCGCACGTATCCCGGGGTGTTCCCTTTTCTTCACCTCGACCACGTTTACTATGACCGTTCGCTCGTCCTCGAACGCCTGACGCTGCACCGGAATCGCACCTCGCTGGTCGCCTCCGACCACCTGCCCCTGGTCGCCGACTTCCGCTTTGCCGCCCATCCGCCCCGCTGACAGCGCCGCCGGCACGCCCTCGAAAGAGAGCAGCGGACCATTCCTTAAGAGGCGCCAGCGCTCGATGCGGCAGCGGTGGTAAAATGATACGTTTGATGAGCTTGCGGCTGCACAACACGCTGAACAACCGCGAGGAGGAGTTCGCTCCGCTCGAAGGCAACCTGGTGCGCATGTACACCTGCGGCCCCACCGTCTACGACTACGCCCACATCGGCAATTACCGCACGTTTGTCTTCCAGGACATCCTGCGGCGCTTCCTGAAGTCCAAGGGGTACGATCTGCGCCACGTGATGAACATCACCGACGTGGACGACAAGACCATCCGCAACGCGCAGGCGGCCGGCGCCAGCCTGCGCGATTACACCGACCGCTACACCACGGCTTTCCTCGAAGATGCCGCGAAGCTGCGCGTCGAGACGCCGGAGATGACCGTGCGCGCCACCGACCACATCCCCGACATGGTGGCGCTGATCGAGCGGCTGGAGTCGCGCGGGCTCACTTACCGCAGTGACGGCTCGATCTATTTCCGCATCGGCGCCTTCCCTAACTACGGCCGGCTGTCGAACCTGGACGTGGCGGGCATCAAGCCCGGCGCGCGGGTGGACGTCGAAGAGTACGAAAAGGAGCACCCGCGCGACTTCGCGCTCTGGAAAGCGGCCAAGGACGGTGAGCCTTCCTGGGAGACGCCGCTTGGCCGCGGCCGTCCGGGCTGGCACATCGAGTGCTCGGCAATGTCCATGAAATACCTTGGTGAAAGCTTCGACATCCATACCGGTGGATCGGACTTGGTGTTTCCGCACCACGAGAATGAAATTGCGCAATCGGAGGGGGCCACCGGGCGGCCCTTCGTGCGCTTCTGGCTGCACTGCGAGCACCTGATCGTGGACGGCAAGAAGATGTCGAAGTCGCTGGTGAATTACCACACGCTGCGGGGCCTGCTGGAGCAGGGCCACAGCGCCGAGGCGGTGCGCTACCTGCTGGCGTCGGTGCCCTATCGCAAGCCGCTGAACTTTACTTTCGAGGGGCTCGAACAGGCGGCGGCTTCGATCAAGCGGCTGCGGAATTTCCGGCTGCGCCTGCGGACCGGCCAGTTCCCCGGCCCGGGCGACGCCAGGCTGAACGAGCTGCTCGACGGCGCGCGGGCCCGCTTCGACGCCGCGCTCGACGACAACCTGAATACCGCCGCCGCGCTCGGCGTGGTTTTCGACCTGGTGCGCGAGTTGAATACGGCCGCCGACGCGGGCTTAGCCGGCGCCGGCCAGGCTGCCGG
>JBKKAI010000502.1:0-4023 GCA_046714815.1 Terriglobia bacterium
GAGCTACGTCGAGAGGCACGCGACACGGCTTTGATCTTTCCGGGAAAACGCGCACAACGGAGCGCGGCGGCGGGCGTTTTCTCGAACTCCTGAAGGGAGCCGCCGCGCCCTGTGCCCTTTGATGCGACGCCGAACATTTCTGAAGACTGCCGCACTGGGAGTGGCGACGAGCCCGGCGGCGATGCTGCCCGGCGCAACGCCGGAGCCCAAGGCAGGCCTGCGGCTCTGGTATCGGCGGCCCGCACCGGACTGGAACGAGGCGCTGCCCGTCGGCAACGGCCGCCTGGGCGCGATGATCTTCGGCGGCGTGCCCGAGGAGCATCTGCAACTCAACGAAAACACGTTGTACTCCGATGGACCCGGCAGCCGCGATCTGCCGCTTGATGTGACGCGCGATTTCGAGCGCGTTGCCGGCATGCTCCGGACGGGCGAGTACGCGGAAGCGGCCGACTTCATCACCAAAAACTGGGGTGGGCGCGCGCAGGCCTGCTACCAGCCGCTCGGCGACCTTCGCCTTTCCTTCGATGGCCACACGGCGCCCGCCGGCGAGCCCGGCGGGTGACCCGCCGGCCGTGCCGGCTACACCCGCGAGCTCGATCTCGCCACCGCCCTGAGCACGGTGCGCTACACGCACCGCGGTGTGAACTTTACGCGCGAGTATTTCGCCACCTTCCCGGACCAAGTGCTGGTCATCCGGCTGGCGGCCGGCAAACCCGGGAGCCTTTCCTTTCGCGCCACGCTTTCGTCGGTGCATCCGACAGCGGTTTCCCGCGCCGAAGGATCCGATACGATCGCCCTGGCCGGCCAGGCGCCGGGCTTCGCGCTGCGCCGCACGCTCGAATGGGTGGAGCAACGCGGCGAGCAGTGGAAGTATCCCGAGCTCTGGGACCGGGACGGCCGGCGCCGCCCCCATGCCAAGCCGGTGCTGTACGGCGCCGAGATCGGCGGCCGGGGCGCATTTTTCGATGCGCGGCTCAGCGCGGTTCTGAAGGACGGCACTGCGGCCGCCGATGCCGGCGGCCTCACGGTCCGCGGAGCCAGCGAAGTGTTGCTGCTGCTTGCGGCCGCAACCAGCTTCAACGGTTTCGATAAAAGCCCAGGGCGCGACGGCGCCGATGCCGCGGCGCGCTCACGCGCCGCACTGGAGCGTGCCGGCGGCAAGTCGTTTGCCGCTCTGCGCGACGCTCACGTGGCCGATTACAAGCGCCTCTTCAGCCGGGTCTCGCTCGATCTGGGCGCGCCGTCCGCGCCAAGCCGCCTGCCCACCGACGAGCGCATCGAGCGTTTCGCCAACGGCCGCGATCCCTCGCTGGCCGCGCTCTACTTCCACTTCGGCCGTTACCTGATGATCGCCGGTTCCCGTCCCGGAGGCCAGCCGCTGAACCTGCAGGGGCTCTGGAACCCGCACGTGATTCCGCCCTGGGCCAGCGCCTACACCACGAACATCAACGCGCAGATGAATTACTGGCCGGCTGAACTGACCAACCTCTCGGAGTGTCACGAGCCGTTGCTGCGGATGGTTCGCGAACTCTCGACCACCGGCGGCGAAGTCGCTCGAAAGATGTACAAGCGGCGCGGCTGGGTGCTGCATCACAACACCACCATCTGGCGCGACGCGCAGCCGGTGGACAACAACGCCATGCCCGCGTTCTGGCCCATGGGCGGCGCGTGGCTGGCCACGCACATTTGGGAGCATTACCTGTTTACCGGCGACCGGCGCTTTCTGGCCGAGCAGGGCTACCCGGCGATGAAAGGCGCGGCCGAATTCTGCGCCGACTGGCTCGTCGAAGACGGCCAGGGCCGGCTGGTCACCGCGGCGGGAAACTCACCCGAGATCGAATTTCACTACACCGAAAAGAGCGGCACGAAGCGCACGGCGGGCATCCACATGGCTCCCACGATGGACCTGGCAATCGTACGCCACCTGTTCGACGCCTGCATCCGCGCCTCGGAGCTGCTCGGCCGCGATCCTGAATTCCGCGCCGAGTTGAAAAGCAAGCTGGACCGGCTGCTGCCGTACCAGGTCGGCAATCGCGGGCAATTGCAGGAATGGCCCGACGACCTGCCGGAGCGCGACCCGCAACATCGCCACATCTCGCACCTGTTCGCTTTGCATCCGTCAGACCAGATCACGCGCCGCGGCACGCCGAAACTCTTCGAAGCGGCGCGGCGCACGCTCGAGCTGCGCGGCGACGAGGGCACCGGGTGGTCCCGTGCCTGGAAGATCAATTTTTGGGCCCGGATGGAGGACGGCAATCGCGCTTACAAGCTGGTCCGGAATCTGCTGTATCCGGCGAAGACGGCCGAGGTCCGCTACACGCAGGGCGGAGTGCTTCCAAACCTGCTCTGCTCCCACCCGCCGTTTCAGATAGACGGCAACTTCGGGGGCGCCGCCGGCATCGCAGAAATGCTGCTGCAAAGCCACGCCGGCGAGATTCACCTGCTGCCCGCTTTGCCCGATGCCTGGCCCTCGGGAAGCGTGCGCGGCCTCTGCGCGCGCGGCGCATTCGAAGTAAGCATCCGGTGGCGCGGCGGCCGGTTGCTCGCCGCCGAATTGCGGTCATTGGCAGGCCGGCCGTGCGTCGTCCGTTATCGCGATCGCACTCTCGCATTGAAGACCGAAGCCGGAAAGACCTATCGCCTCAATGCTCAATCTACTGCGGCTGATCTGTGGGCCGGCCTGCGGACCGATCTGTAGCCCGAGTCTCACTTCACGTTCGTTCGGGTTGGTCCAGCGCTCGACCACACCACGGGGATTGAATAACAGCGTGGGTTTGGCGGGGTCCTTGTGTACTTCGGCGAGAAAGGCGGGCAGCGTGACGCGGCCGTCCGGGCAAATTCGCCACGCTCTCTTCGTGAACTTTTTGCCTTTGTGGCTTCGTGATGTCGTTTCGGCTTGGCTCCGACTTGGCCGCTTCCGCTTTCTTGGCTTTGGCTGAGGCCGCGGCCGCTCAGAAGGTCAGGCGGAGCGAGGCCTGCATGCGCCGCTCGGTGCGCGCGCCGGTGACCTCGCCGAAGCGGGCATTCACCTGGTTGCCGGCGGCGTCGAACCGCGCTGTGTTGTCAACGGCGCTGAATTGCGTGTGGTTGAAGGCGTTATACATCTCCCAGCGGAACTGAAAATAACGGGTCTCGCTGCCGATGGGAAAGTTCTTGAACAGAGAGATGTCCCAGTTGTTGGCGCCCGGCAGCCGGAAAACGTCCTTGGGGGCGTTGCCGAAATCCCCGCGGGCGGGGCGGCGGAATACGGTCTTGTCGAAGAAGCGGCTGAAGGCGCGCTCGCCATAGGGAAGCTGCGCCTTGCCGACCACGTTAATGCGCGCGCCATCTCCGCCGCCCGTGATGTCCACGGTATCCACGGTGGAGAAGCCGACGCCGGACGGGAATCCGCTGTAGAAGCTGGTGATGCCGGAGAGCTGCCAGCCATCGAGAACGGCGCGCGTCGCGCGGTTGGGCCAAAGCCGGCTGCCCCGAGGCACGTCCCAGGTGTAATTGAAGATCAGGATGTGGGTCTGGTCGTAGCCGGCCTTGCCGTAGTTCCAGATACGCAGCGGGCGGTACTGCGCGACACCGTCGCCGTCGGCGTTGGCATAGTTCATGGTCTTCGACCAGGTGTAGGCCACGCCGAACTGGAGGCCGCGCGTAAAGCGCCGATTCACCGCCACCTGGAGCGAATTGTAGCTCGACGTGCCGACGTTTTCCTGCAGCGTGATGCTGCCCCACCCGGGATAGGGGCGGAAGAAATTGTCATTGAGGGGTGTTGCCGGATTGGTCGGATCGGCGTTCTGCGGCAGAAATCTCGCGCCGTAGGGGACGGTGTTGATGTTGCGGGACTGCTGGAGGTGGCGGCCCAGCGAGCCGACGTAGGCGACGTCCAGGATCGTGTCGAAGCCCAAGTCCTGCTGGATGCCCAGGGTGAAGTTGTAGAGGCTCGGGGTGGGCGTCTTGCGGGTGAAGCCCTGCGTATTGTTCGGAAAAATCACGCCGGTGGTGGTGAGGAAGCTGTCGAGGTTCCCGTAGAAA
>JBKKAI010000503.1:0-3503 GCA_046714815.1 Terriglobia bacterium
CTCCTGACCCGCGCCGGGCGATCCTCGCCCGGCGCCGAAAGCCGGCCACAGGCCGGCTGCGGACCAGGAGGTCCGCCCCACAGGTGACTCGCCCATCCGTCACTGTGCTGTCCTGGATGTGCACAAAATCCTCCCGCAGCAAGTCGCCGCGCAGGTTGGCAACACGCAACCGGTACAGGCCGACCTGCATTCCAGAAGGCACAGGTTTCGCTCCTTTCGACGGTCAGAGTTTTTGCCTGCGGGCGGGGCAAGCAGAGAAAGACGGACGCGACGCCGGCGCGGACAAGTGCGCGCCGGCGCACAACTAGACTGTTCTCGGCAGGGAGAAAGAACCAGGGTCCAACGGGGACGCGAGAGTGGCGCGGCGGACAAGGCCCAGATGCCACTCTCAACTCCGAGTGTAAGGTGACACCCCGGCGATGGTCCAATCGAAAGAATCTATGGGAGCGATTCGGTTGAGGTATCCGCGCCATAAGAACATTGGATTGCGGGCGAGGCCGGCACCGGCGTAGCTTGGAGTGATGGAACCCGAATCGGCAGGCTGCAAGAACCAGGCGATTGATTTCATTCACGAGATCGGCAGTCGGATGGCGGACGCCGGGGGATTTGCGGAGGTGCTCGCGCGCATCGTTGATTTCGTCTGTAACCTGATTCATTGCGACTCCTGCTTCATCTACGTGCTGGAGGACGACGAGCTGGTGCTGCGGGCCTCGAAAAACCCGCATCCCGATGCCGTCAACCGGCTGAAATTGCGGATCGGACAGGGGATTACGGGCTGGGTGGCCGAGAACCGTACGCCGGTGGCGGTTCCGCGAAATGCCTCGCAGGATCTCCGGTTCCGGTTCTTCAGCGAGCTGCCCGAGGACTCCTATGAAGCGTTCCTTTCCGTGCCGGTCCTTTGCCGTGGCCGGGTCGTGGGCGTCATCAACGTGCAGCATCGGCTGCCGCATTTGCACACGCGAACTGAAATCAGGCTGATCTCGACGATTGGCTTTCTGGTGGGCGCCGAAATCGAGCTGGCGCGCCTGGAAGACAAAGTCTCTGACCTTTCCGGGCAACTGGAGAGCCGCAAGCTCGTGGAACGCGCGAAAGGTGTGCTGCAGCGCGAGCTGAAGATCAGCGAGGAAGAGGCTTATCGCACCCTGCAGCGCCAGAGCCGCCAGCGACGCAAACCAATGAAGGAGATCGCCGAAGCGATCCTTCTCTCCGACGAGGTGAGGTCTCCGAGGTCTTCGGGCGGGCCACCGGCCAGACCGGGGGCCGCAGGCCAGACCCCAGGCCGACGTGTGGTAAAGTAACGCGACTTTTATGATCGGATTCTTGCGGGGCCGGGTGATCGAGAAGCGGCCCAACCAGGTGATCCTCGACGTGCAGGGCGTGGGCTACGATGTGAACATCCCGGTGTCGAGCTTCTACCTGCTGCCCGACCCGCCGGGCGAGGCGAAGCTCCATATCCACACGCACGTGCGTGAGGATGCGCTGGCGCTTTACGGCTTTCTGACGCTGGGCGAGAAAAAGGTGTTCGAGAAGCTGATCGGCGTTTCGGGAATCGGGCCGCGGCTGGCGGTGACCATTCTCTCCGGGCTCGAGCTGAGCGAACTGGTGGGGGCCATCCGCTCCGGCGACCTGGTGAAGCTGACGCACGTTCCCGGCATCGGGCGCAAGACCGCGGAGCGCATGGTGCTGGAGCTGCGCGAGAAGCTGGCGGGCGCCGAGGTTGAGCGCTCGGCCGCTCCCGGCGGCCTCTCCGCCGCGCAGGAAGACGTGCTCTCCGCGCTGCTGAACCTGGGCTACCAGCGCGCCGCCGCCGAAAAAGCGATGTCGCGCGCCGCCGAGAAGAATCCGGCCGCGCCTTTTGATACGCTGTTGAAGCAGACGCTGCAGATCCTGGCAAAGGCATGACCGAGAAGCGCGACATCGAAAAGCGCGTGGTGGCCGGCGAGGCGCTCGAAGGCGAAAGGAATTTCGAAACCAGCCTGCGGCCGCGCCGCCTTCAGGAGTTCATCGGCCAGCAGAAGGTCAAGGAGAACCTGGCCATCGCCATCCAGGCGGCGCGCACGCGGGGCGAGGCGCTGGACCACGTGCTGCTGTACGGCCCACCGGGCCTGGGCAAGACCACGCTCGCTTCCATCATCGCCAACGAGCTCGAAACGCGCTTCCAGCAAACCGCCGGCCCGGTCATCCAGATCAAGGGCGACCTGACGGCCATCCTCACCAACCTCAGCGACCGCCAGGTGCTGTTCGTGGACGAAGTCCACCGGCTGCAGCCGGAGATCGAGGAGATCCTCTACTCCGGCCTCGAGGATTTCCAGGTGGACATCCTGATCGGGCAGGGGCCGGGCGCGCGAACGCACACGCTGCCCATCGCGAAGTTCACGTTCATCGGGGCCACCACCCGCGCCGGCCTGATCAGCGCGCCGCTGCGCACGCGCTTCGGCATTATCCTGCACCTGGACTTCTACGTGCCGGCCGACCTGGAAACCATCGTGCGGCGCTCGGCGGCCATCCTCAAGGTGGAGATTGACGGGGACGGCTCGGGCGAGATCGCGCGGCGCTGCCGCGGCACGCCGCGCATCGCCAACCGGCTGCTGCGCCGCGTCCGCGACTTCGCCGAGGTCCGCGCCGAGGGCCGCATCACCGGCCCGGTCGCCCGCGAGGCGCTCGAAATGCTTCAGGTGGACCCGCTCGGCTTCGACGAGGTTGACCGCAAGCTGCTGCTGACCATCATCGAGAAGTACGGCGGCGGCCCGGTGGGCGTGAACACCATCGCGGCTTCGCTCAGCGAGGAAGTGGACGCCATCGAGGAGATTTACGAGCCGTTCCTGATCCAGTCCGGCTTCCTCGACCGCACGCCGCGCGGGCGCGTGGCCACGGCGCTGGCCTACCAGCACTTCAACAGGAAGCAGACGGGCGGGCCGCAGCCCGCGCTGTTTTGAAACGCCGCGGCGATGAAGAAGCGCGTTTATCTCAGCCTTGGCTCCAACCTGGGAGATCGCAGGAACTACCTGGAGCGGGCGATCGAAGCCCTGCCTACCGCCGGAATCGAGGTGCTGCGCGTTTCGGCGCTGTACGAGACCGAGCCGGTGGGTGTGGCCGGGCAGCCGCGCTTCCTCAACTGCGTGGCCGAGGTCGAAACCGGGTTGATGCCGCGCCAGTTGCTGCACGGGTTGCAGCGCATCGAGCGTCGCCTGGGCCGCCCTTCGGGCAGGAGTCGTGGCGTCCCGCGCGGGCCGCGGACGATTGACATTGATATCCTGTTATACGGAAACCACGTGATGGATACCGGCGAGCTGACCATCCCGCACCCACGCATGGCCGAGCGGCGGTTCGTGCTCGAGCCGCTGCGCGAGCTGGCCGGCGGTCTGCGCCACCCGGTGAGCCGGCGCACGGTCGCCGAACTGCTGGCCGCGGCCGCCGACCGCAGCTACGTCCATCGCCTCCCTGTAGCCGTGCCGTTCCCTGGGAGCGCCGGCGTCCCGCCCGCTTCGCGCGAAGCGAAACGC
>JBKKAI010000504.1:0-7489 GCA_046714815.1 Terriglobia bacterium
GCTCAACATCGCCAACCTGGGCGGGCACAGCGGCAACCTGGCGCAACCGTTGACCTTCGGCCAGCCCACCAGCCGCACCGGCCAGGTATTCGGTTCCGGCGGACCGCGCGCCTTCCAGCTCGCCGCCCGCTTCACCTTCTGATCGAACCACAAAGTTACAGAGATACAAAGGGCCGCTCGGAGCGGCCCTTTATTCTTAACTCATCACTCATCACTTTTAACTGGCCGAAGGCCTTCGGCCGTCGGCCTTTAGCTGCACCCGCTGGTCGAGCCGCAGTTGCCGCACTTGTAGCAGCTACCGTTGCGGGTCATGATGCTGCCGCAGTCGGCGCAGACGGGGGCGTCTTCGGCGCCGGGATGGGCGGTGGGGCGGGGGATGGGCAGCGTTAGTTGCGGCTCCGGCTCGGTGGGCTTCATCGGCGGCACCACGGCATCGGATTCGGCTTCGCTCAGCCGGTAATCGGGCGACAGGAACTTCGCGCCGAGCCAGCGGAAGATGTAATCCATGATGGACTTGGCGTAGGGGATTTCGGCGTTGCCGGTCCAGCCGTTGGGCTCGAAGCGCACGTGGCTGAACTTGTCCACCAGCACCTTGAGCGGCACGCCGTACTGCAGCGCCAGCGAGATGGCGGTGGCGAAGCTGTCCATCAGGCCGCTGACGGTGGAACCCTCCTTGGCCATGGTGATGAACACTTCCCCGGCCGTCCCGTCTTCGTACATGCCCACGGTGATGTAGCCTTCGTGGCCGCCGATCGAGAACTTGTGGGTCTTGGAATCGCGCTCGGCCGGCAGCTTTCTGCGCCACGGCTCGCCGACGCCCGGAGCGTTACGCTCCGCGAGGCCGGCCGGGGCCGCCGCGGGTGTTTTCTGGTCCACCTGGCTCGGCTGGGCCTTGCCTTCCGTGCTCAACGGTTGCACCTTCTTCGAGCCGTCGCGGTAGATAGCCACCGCTTTCAGCCCCAGCTTCCAGGACTGAATATACGCCTCAATGATGTCCTCGACGCTGGCATCTTCGGGCATGTTGATGGTCTTCGAAATCGCGCCGGAAACGAACGGCTGCACCGCCGCCATCATCTTCAAGTGCCCCAGGTAATGGATGGACCGCGCGCCGCGGGCGGGGCGGAACGAGCAGTCAAACACGGCCAGGTGCTCGGGGTTCAGGTGCGGCGCGCCCTCGATCGTGCCCTCCCGGTCAATCAACGCGACGATGTCGTTGACTTCGTCCGATGAATAGCCGAGCTTGATGAGCGCGGCCGGAACGGTCTGGTTGACGATCTTGATCATGCCGCCGCCAACCAGCCGCTTGAACTTCACCAGCGCCAGCTCCGGCTCGATGCCGGTGGTGTCACAGTCCATCATGAAGCCGATGGTGCCGGTGGGGGCGATCACAGTGACCTGGGCGTTGCGGTAGCCGAAGCGCCGGCCCATTTCCTGGCACTCGTCCCACACCGAGCGCGCGCCATCCAGCAGCGGCTCGGAAACCAGCCGCGCCTGAATGTGGCGCACCGCGTCGCGGTGCATGGCGATGACATCGAGGAACGGCTCGCGGTTGAACTCGTAGCCGGAGCAGGGACCGGCCTCGGAGGCGACGCGCGCGCTGGTCAGATACGCCTGGCCGTGCATCACGGCGCTGATAGCGCCGGCCACGGCGCGCCCTTCCTCGGAGTCATAGGGCAGGCCGCCGGCCATCAACAGCGCGCCCAGGTTGGCGTAGCCCAGGCCCAGCGGCCGGAAATCGTGCGAGTTGCGCCCGATCTTCTCGGTGGGGTAACTGGCATTGTCCACCAGGATCTCCTGCGCGACGATCAGCGTGTCCACCGCGTGCCGGAAGGCCTCCACATCGAAGCCGCCGTTCGAGAACTTCATCAGGTTCAGCGAGGCCAGGTTGCAGGCCGAGTCGTCCATGAACATGTACTCGCTGCAGGGGTTCGAGTCGTTGATGCGCGCCGTGTTCTTCGAGGTGTGCCAGCGGTTGACCGTGGAGTCAAACTGCATGCCGGGATCGCCGCACTGGTGGGTGGCTTCGGCGATGCCGCGCAGCAGGCCGCGCGCCGCGTAGGTCTTCACCGGACGGCCGTCGGCCACCGAGCGCGTCTGCCATTCGCCCTCGCGCTCCACCGCCTGCATAAACTCGTCGGTGACGCGCACCGAGTTGTTGGCGTTCTGGAAAAAGATCGAGCTGTAGGCTTCGCCGTCGAGCGAGTTGTCGTAGCCCGATTCAACCAGCTTCCAGGCCTTGCGCTCCTCCTTGGCCTTGCAGTGGATGAAGTCTTCGACGTCGGGATGGTCAATGTTGAGGACCACCATCTTGGCGGCGCGGCGGGTGGTGCCGCCGCTTTTGATGACGCCGGCGAAGGCGTCGAAGCCGCGCATGAAGCTGAGCGGCCCCGAGGCCCGGCCGCCGCCGCTCAACGGCGCGTTTTGCTCGCGCAGCGAAGAAAGGTTGGTGCCGGTTCCGGAGCCGAACTTGAACAGCATGCCCTCGGTCTTGGCCAGCGTCAGGATGGAATCGAGCGAGTCATCCACCGCGTTGATGAAGCAGGCCGAGCACTGCGGCCGCCGCTCGCGCTTCTCGGCCGGACGCACGCCCTCCACCGCCTGGTCCCAGACCCAGCCGTAGCTGTTCTTCGGCGTCCCGACGTTGAACCACACCGGCGAGTTGAAGCTGGCCTTCTGCCGGATCATCAGGTGCGCCAATTCGTCGCGGAAGTTCTCGGCGTCTTCCGGCTGCGCGAAGTAGCCGCCGGCCCGGCCCCAGTCGGCGATGGTGTTGACCACGCGGCGGATCAACTGCCGCGCGCTGGTTTCCCGCTCCGGCGTGCCGGGCGTCCCGTAGAAGTACTTGCTGGCGACGATGTTCGTGGCGGTCTGCGACCAGTCCTGGGGGACCTCGACGTCCCGCTGCTCGAAAATGGTCTTGCCCTTTTCGCTCGAGATCGAGGCGGTGCGGAACTCCCACTGCACCTCGTCGTAGGGAGACACCTTGGCGGTGGTAAAGTAGCGGGGGAAACGGATGCCCTTATGCTCTCCGCCGCCCTCGTTACCGCCCGCGTTGGCCTTGTCCAGTTTGGCCTTCAAGTCCACGAAAATCTCGCCCATGATTCCTCCTTGCGGCGAGGGGGCCCAGGCAGGGCCTCCTTGTCAGTAGTGAGCCGTTTATTGAGTTGTGAACCGGCTTTCCATGTCCGCCTCACTGGCAGCGTGGCGGCGATTTTGTGCTATATGTAGTGGCTTGTCAAGAGGAATCCTCAATTTATTGTACCATGTTTGAACACCCTTGCTCTCAAGGATTTAGAGATGGCGGCGGCCCCAATCGGGCTCCTGCCCTGCTGTTTCTGGCCCTGGCGCCCCTGGTTTTCGCTCCGGGCGGCGGCGCGCAGAAGCCCCCCCTGAACACACCCGCGTTCACGACCTTTGCGCCGGCGGAGAGCGTTCCGCCAATCACCGAGGCGAAGTTCTTCACCCGCGAGCAGGCCGAAGCCGCGTACAGGGCTGACGAGCCGGTGGTCGGGCTGGCGGTGGCCGGCGAGGCGCGCGCCTATTCGGTCTGGCTGCTCGAGCGGCGCCTGGTGGTTAACGACACGATCGCCGGCCGCGCCATCGCCGTCACCTGGTGCCCGTTCTCGCACACCGCCGTGGTTTACTTGCGCAATGTCGCAGCGCCCGAGCGGGAGCTCACGCTCGAGGCCGACGGCCGCCTGTTTCGCGGCGCGCTGGTGCTGCGCGACCGCGAAACCCGCTCAGCATGGACGCAGGCAGACGGCGCGGCCTTTGAAGGATCGCTGGCGGGGAAAGCCACCTTGACGCCGCTACCGGCTATCGTGGCGGCCTGGAAGGTTTGGAAGCAGGAGCAACCTGCAACTTTGGCCCTCGAAAAACCCGCCGATTTGGCCGCCTCGCAATATGCCGAGTATTACGCCGACCCGCACAAGCTGGGCCTGGGCGGAGTGGAACTGAAAGAGCCGCGCATGGGCGGAAAAATGCTTGTCGTGGGCATCGTCGCCGGCCCGGACCGCGCCGCGATTCCGCTCGAACGGCTCAAGCGCGACCTCCTGGTCAGCACCGTGGCGGATCGCCAGGCCGTCGCCGCGCTCTATGATCCGGCCACCGGCACAGTGCGTGTTGTGCGGCGCGAGGCGCGTGGCCATGTGGTCACCCTGCGCCGTGGCTACGGCGACATCTTCGGGAAGCCCACTGCCCCTTTTCTGGTGGACGAGGAGACCGCCAGCCGCTGGGATTTCACCGGCCGCGCCATTTCCGGCCGTATGCAGGGGCACCGCCTCCCCCTGTTTCCGCATCGAGTGCAATTCTGGTACGCTTGGCAGGCCTATTTCCCAAAATCGAGAGTAGAGTAGCCCCGTGGGAAGACTCTGGGGGGACGTATTTCCCGATTTGGTTCTGTCTGGGCTTGTATGGATTTGCGAACTGTTGACTACTGCCACGCCGAGATCATCCTGAATGCCAACCTGCGCCTGAAGCAGGAGATCCTGGAGGTGCTGCAATCAGTGACTTGCTCCTGGACCGAGCCGGATGACCCGCCCCATAGCCTGATCAAGGCAGCTTTTACCGCGCGTGGCTGGAAGCCGGAGGTTCTGGTGTCGAACCGGACATTTCGCAAGCATTATTTCGACCTGTACAAGGACCGTGTCGCCATTGAGCTGGAGTTTTCGCAACGCGAGATGTTTTATCGCGATTACTTCCGCTTTCTGCTGGCGGAGCGGGAAGGGATGATTGACGTGGGGGTCATTATCACGCGCGACCTGCGCCTGGAGCACGTCGTGGAACCGCCGCCGGTCCGGGCCGACATCGAGCAGGCCCGCGACGACCTCTCCTGGATGCGGGGATGGCTGCGCATCCCGATCTGGGTGATCGGCATTTCGTAAACTTCCGGAGTGCGGTGGCAAGCCACCGCACTCCAAACCAGCCACGCGGACCCTACCCCAGCAGGCGAAGAGCCCGGGAGGCGGCCTGAACGCCGCGGAACTGGGCTTCCTCGAAGAGCGAAAGGCCGCTCAGGTCGGAGTTGGCGAAGAAGATGTTGGGCAGCGGCTGGCGCGCCAGGCGCTGCCGCGCGCCGGAAAACACGAAGCCCACCGTAGGACGGATCATGGCGTGGCCCATCCGCATGATGTCCATCCGGGAAACGCATTGGCGGATATCGGGGTGAGCGCGGGCCAGGTCCGCCAGGATCGCGTCCTTCCAGTAGCCCCAATCTTTTTCCAGCAGCAGCGTCCTGTTGCGCGCCGGAGTGCCTTGATCGAGCGCCCAGTAACAGGTCCACACCGTGCGCTCGATGTGGGTGCGCACGCTCTGGTGCGTGGCGACCACGTAGCCGAGCGATGGCGAGCCGTAGATCACATTGTCCCAGGCCGGCCCGATGCCGCGCTCGCGCGGCCATCGGTCGAGCGTAAGATTCGCGGTGAGCCAGGACGAATATTCAAAACCGCGTACCGCTGCCGGCGGGAAGTCCGCGATGAGGTGGGGCGCCAGAAACGACGGCGCGGCGAAAATTACCGCGTCGGTTACATACTCCGCGCCGCCGGCCAGAATGCGCAGGCGCTGTCCATCTCGGGCGATGCGGTGGACCATCGCGCCGGTGCGCACGTATCGCCCGAGGCGCTCCAGCAGCTTTCGGACAATCCAGCCGTTTCCTTCGGGCCAAGTGAGCAACCCGGAGCGCTCCGCTCGGGGTTGCGGGCCTTTTTCCTCGTGCTCGCGCGACGCGAAATAATGGATCCCGGCCCAGGCGGAGGTGGCGGCCGCGCCCGCGCCGTAGTCGTCGCGGCAGGCGTAGTTGACGTACCAGTCGAGCGGGGCGGAAGTGAAGCCTTCGCGCCCCATCCAGGCGGACATGGAAATCTGGTCGAGGAGCGAGGGCCGCGCGCCCAGCTCCATCGGGATGGTGAACTCGCCGCCGGCGCGGAATTCAGCCATGCGGGCTGTGAAGCGCCGGAACTGCTCGCGGTCGGCGGCCGAGAGGCCGAGCGACGGCTCGATGCCCTCCTGCCAGCGCCCATGCAGGAACAGGCGCTCCTGCGGCGAAAAGCAGAGGTAGCGCTCCTCGAACCGGCCGTCGCGCAGCACGCCCAGATCTTCGAACAATTCGCGCACCAGCAGGGCCTTCTGATCGGGCGCCGGCACGTAATGGGCGGCCCAAGGGAACGCCGTAAATACGTTTTCCCCCCAGCGCGAGTTGCCGCCGGCCCGCGCTTCCATTTCCAGCAGCACGAAATCGCGGAAGCCGCGCTTGTCCAGCCGCCACGCCGCTGAAAGTCCGGCCACGCCGCCGCCGACAATCACCAGCGGGACCTTCACCGTCTCGCGCGGCGGCTCGAAGCGGGCGCGGTCACGCAGCCGGTGGCCGGCCAGGTGCGAATCGTTGACGAATGTGCCGGGAATCGGGCGGTCCGTTTTCGGCGCCAACCCGACGAGCGCCGCGCCCAGAAATCCACGCCGTGAAAGCCCGCGCTTTTTCAACGGTTGATCTCGCCCCACTCCCGCTCGTAATACCGCACCAGCACCTGGTCGTTCAAGCGATTGGGCTCGGCTTCCACGGGCCGCATGTCGTTGGGAAACTCGAACAACTGCGCCAGGTTCTGCTGGGAAAGGAAGCGCAACCCCTCTGGCAGGCGGAGCGGCGGCTCGTAGGGCGCGCGGCCGGCGAGTACGAAACCCCACTCGCCGAACGACGGTACGTACGCATGATAAGGATGTACGCGCATGCCGGCCTGCTTCAGCGTCTCGACGATGCACCAGTAGGACTGGCGCGCGAACAGCGGCGACGTGCTCTGCACCGCGGCCAGCCCCTGCGCACTCAGACGTTTTGCCAGCAGCCGGTAAAAGGCGGTCGTATAGAGCTTGCCGAGCGAATAATTGGTGGGATCGGGAAAATCCACCGCAATGAAATCGAACAGGTCCTCCGTTTCTTCGAGCCACGGGAAGGCGTCGCGGTTCACGACGCGCACGCGCGGGGCGCGAAGCGCGCCGCCGTTCAAGCTGCTCAGGAAGGGATGCTCGGCGAACAGACGGGTCATCTCCGGATCGAGGTCCACGAGCACGATGGATTCCACGCCCGGGTAGCGCAGGACTTCGCGAACCGCCAGCCCATCTCCGCCGCCCAGCACCAGAACGCGGCGCGCGCCGGGGACGGCGGCCAGCCCGGGGTGCACCAGCGCCTCGTGATAACGGTACTCGTCGCGCGAGCTGAACTGCAGGTGGCCGTTCAGGAAAAGCCGGTAGTCGTCCTTCCACCGGGTGACGACGATGCGCTGGTAGGGCGTGTTGCGCGCCAGGATGACCTCGTCGGCGTATAACGTCTCGTCGGCGGCGGAGGTGATCCGCTCGGCGCCGGCCATGCCCAGGCCCAGCGCCGCCAGCGCCAGCGTGGCCGCGCCGCGCATCACTGCCGGCGCGCCGATCTGCTGCCGGAACAGGAAGGTGGACCACAGCGCCACGCCGACGTTCAGCATGCCGAACAGCAGCGCCGAGC
>JBKKAI010000505.1:0-2763 GCA_046714815.1 Terriglobia bacterium
GTTTGTTCTCTGCGTTCTCGGCGCCTCTGCGGTAAAAGGGGCTTCCAGTGCGCTTTGCCACTGAGCTACTTGCAAAACTCGGCCATCGTAACTGCCACGCGCGGCGAAGACAGCGAGGTCTGCTTTGGAACATAACAAAGGCGGGAGCACCGCCGTTGCGGACCCTGGCCGCCGGCCCACCTCTCGGTTCGCTGCGGACCATCTTCCAGCGGAAAGCGGTTCAGCCGGGCTACTTCAGAGAGTCTTCGACGGTGCGGGCCAGCGTCTTGAGGACCTTGACGCGGGCGTAATACTTGTCGTTCGCCTCTACCACGGTCCAGGGCGCGGTGGCGGTCGAGGTGCGCTCGAGCATCTGCTCGACGGCGGCCGTGTAGTCCTTCCACTTGGCGCGGTTGCGCCAGTCTTCTTCGGTGAGCTTGTAGGAGCGGAACGGGTCGCACTCGCGGCTCTTGAAGCGGCGGAGCTGCTCCTGCCGGGTGATGTGCAGCCAGAACTTGCAGATCACCATGCCGGACGAACGCTGGTGCGCCTCGAATTCGTTGATCTCGCGGTAGGCGCGCTTCCACTCGACTTCGGAAATGAACTTCTCGACGCGCTCGACCAGCACGCGCCCATAGTAAGAGCGGTCGAAGATGGCCAGTTGGCCGGCCGGCGGCAGCACCCGCCAGAAGCGCCACAGGTAATGATGGCTTTTCTGCTCGCCCTGGGGCGCGGCGAAGGAGCTGACCTGGTAGCCGCGCGGATCCAGGCACTCGGTGACGCGCTTGATGGCGCCGCCCTTGCCCGCCGCGTCCCAGCCCTCGAACACGCAGAGCACCGGCAGGCGGCGGCGGAAGACCTTGAATTCGAGGTCGCGCATCCGCACTTGCGCCACGGCGAGCTCTTTGCGGTATTCCTTCTCGTGGAGGCGCTTCGCGGTGTCAATGCGTTCGAGCATATGTGTCAGCTCGCGGCGGCCCTGGCCGCGCGTCTGCCGGGGACCACTCGCAGCTTGATCGCCGGCCCGGCCTCGTCCAGCGGCAGCCCGGCCTCACGCGCCTGCGTGCGCGCCAGCGCCGAGTCGGAGGCCGCCTTGGCGTGGCGCGCGGCCTGTGTAGCCGACCGCGCCGCCGCGGTGCGCGACACCGCCGCCGGAGCCTCCTTGCGGCGCTCCAGCGCCTCTTCGATCCGCTGGATCAGCGTCTCGAACACCTTGACCCGTGCCCAGCGCAGATCGTTGGCTTCGACGATGGTCCACGGGGCGTGCGGCGTGTCGGTCTTGGCCATCATCGCTTCCACGGCCTCCACCCAGCGATCGTAATTCCGGTGATGCTTCTTGTATTCGTCCGTGATCTTCCAGGCCGCCTTCGGGTCGGCCAGGAATTCCTGGAAGCGCCGCTTCTGCTCTTTGCGGCTGATATGCAGCCAGAACTTCACCAGCACTTGGCCGTCGTCGGCCAGCCATCGCTCGAGCTGGTTGATCTGCTCGTAGGCCTCGCGCCACAGGCGCGGGGGCGTCAACTTGTCCACGCGCTCCACCAGGACGCGGCCGTACCAGGAATGGTCGAACAGCGCGACCTCGCCGTCATTCGGCAGCTTCACCTGGTAGCGCCACAGGTAATGGTAGCGCTGCTCGAGCGAGCTGGGCGGCGTGCCGGGATGGACGCGGAACAGCCGCGGGTCCAGGCGCTGCGTCAGGTGCTTGATGATGTTGCCGCGGCCGGAGGCGTCCCAGCCCTCCAGCGCGATCACCGTGGCGATCTCGGCGTCGCGCGCCGCGTATTGCAGCAGGCGCAGCCGCTCCTGCAGCGGCGGAAAAATGCGCCGGTACTCTTCCTTCCGCAGCTTCCTCTTGAGGTTGACGATCTCCAGCATCGGGCTTCAGCATCCTACGCCGCCCGCCGCCCGCGTTTCAAGCGCGGTGGCGCCCAAAGTTTATCGGAAAGGCGCCGGCGGATTCCTTTTCGAGCCAAACCAGCGCCTCCGGCGCTGGCCGGTTGCCGGCCAGCGCGGAGCGCTGGTTGTGGCGCCCGCGCTATTTTTCGAGTGGGGCGAGGCGGGCGGTGAAATGGCGGAGGAAGGCGGCCTCCCAGGTGAGGCGAAGGCCGCCGATCCGCTCGCGGGCCTGCCAGACGTCGCAAATCACCTCCACCACGTAGTCCATGTGGCTCTGGGTGTAGACGCGGCGCGGGATCGCCAGCCGCACCAGGTCCCCCGCGGCGTGCTCGCCGAACATCAGCGTGCCGATCTCCACCGAGCGGATGCCGCCTGCCAGGTACAGCTCGCAGCCGAGCGCGACGCCGGGAAACTGCCCGGGCGGGATGTGCGGCAGAAAAGCGCGCGCGTCAATGTAGATGGCGTGGCCGCCGGGTGGCTGGACAATCGGCACACCGGCTTCGGCAATGTGCCGGCCGAGGTAGGCGGTGGAAACGACGCGGTAGCGCAGGTAGTCCTCCTCGAGCGCCTCCTCCAGGCCGACGGCGATGGCCTCCAGGTCGCGGCCGGCCAGGCCGCCATAGGTTGGATAGCCCTCGGTGAGGATCAATAGGTTTTTTTCCTGCTGTGCCAGGACATCGTTGTTGGTGCAGAGGAAGCCCCCGATATTGGCCAGACCGTCTTTCTTGGCCGACATGGTGCAGCCGTCGCCCAGCGCGAACATCTCGCGGGCGATCTCGCGCGGGCTCTTCGCGTCGTAGCCGGGCTCGCGCGTCTTGATGCACCAGGCGTTTTCGGCGAAGCGGCAGGCGTCGAAATAGAGCGGGATGCTGTGGCGGCGGCAAACCG
>JBKKAI010000506.1:0-2642 GCA_046714815.1 Terriglobia bacterium
CGTTCATCGGCAAATGGCAACCCTTGCTTACGATCAGCGGCAACCTCGGCAAAGAGCACAACACGGAGGGCCGCCCCGACCTTGGCCGCGATATCTACGGCGGGCGAATTGCGCTCGCTACTACGCCGGCCCCGAAGTGGGCAGTGTCGGTCGGCGCCACGTACCAGAACAGCCGTTACCAGGGCCCGGACGTCCTGCTAGGAACCACGCGCAAAGATGACTACTACGCGGCCGACGCAGTCGCGAGCTACGCCTACACGCGGAACCTGAGCTTCCGCGCCGAACTGCTGATTTCCAAGAATGACTCGAACCTGGAGCTCTACGCGTACCGGCGGGACATGCTGACGTTCAAGGCCCGCTACGATTTCAAGTAAGGTGAACATCATGAAACTCCCATTGCCCCGCATCGTCATCATCGCCGTCATTTCCGCACTGGGCTTTGCCGGCGCGGCTCACGCCGCGGACGTCGGCCGGGTACTTCTCGCCGCGGGCGACACCGTCGCCCTCCGCGGCAACCAGACGATCAAGCTCACATTCGGCACCGCGATCCAGGACAAGGACGTGCTGCGCACCGGGCCCGCAAGCAACCTGCAGGTGCGCTTCACGGACGAGAGCATCGTCTCGATGAAGGAATCGAGCGAGCTGCGCATCGACGAATTCCAGTTCTCCGGCAAGGAAGATGGCAGCGAGCGCGCGTTTTTCCGCCTGGTCAAAGGCGGGCTGCGTACGGTGACCGGCTTGATCGGCCGAGCCAGCCACAAGAACTACCAGATGGGCACCACGACCGCGACGATCGGCATACGCGGCACCGACTATTCCGCGACCTTGTGCCAGGGCGATTGCCGCAACAACGACGGCTCGCTCGCCAAGGATGGCCTCTACGGGCGCACGCACGGCATCTCTCACGGCACCAACCGCATCGACGTCTCCAATGCCGCTGACAGCAAAACGTTTGGGATCAACGAGAATTTCTACGTTGCCGATGCCAAGAGCCTGGTAGAGCGCCTGCTGGTCTCCCCGGATTTCGTCTCCGGCAAGTTGGAAAGCCGCAAGCAGAGTGGCACCAAGAGCGATACCGGCGGTACCGGAACCGAGCAGGCGACGACGGGCGGAGCGGCTGGCGAGAGCCGTCCGAGCAATACGCCCGAGCCGTTGCCGCAACTGACGTTTGTGGCAACCCAGGACCTGAACCCCCAAGGCACGACGGCAGTGCTGCCTGCTGCAAACGGGTTTGTGGTGGTCTATCCCCTGCCCATTACTTCGCTCATCGGAGAAGTCATCTTCGACGATCATCTACTCTCCGCAACCGGAAACTCCCTCAATCAGCTGACCTCGTTCGGCACCCTGGGGACCTTCCCGGCCGGCTCACTGAATGGCGGCTCCATCACGGACACGGGTAGCCTCACACTTTCCAGCGGGCAGGTGTTTAGCTGGGGCCGCTGGACCGGCAACACGCAGCTCACGCTGGCGGACGGCAGCACCTTCTTCGGCGCCCCCGTCCTGTTCGGCACCGCCACCGGCCTGGATAACAACTTTTCTATCAGTTCGCTCGGAGGGGTAGCGACCTACACGTATGCCGGGGGTCCCAGGCCGGTCGATGCCGGCGGCAACCTCGGCAGCATCACGAGCACGTCTGCGACCATCAATTTCACACAGCAGACGACACAATTCTCCCTGGGCATCAACTTCCCGAGCATTGTGGCGTCCGGCATAAACACGGGCCCGGCCGCCTTCAGCGTGAGCGGCCCTGGATTTCGTATCAACAACCCGGGTCCGTCGTTCCTCGGAGATTTTGTCGGCATCTTGTCCGGCACCTGCACTGGCACGGGCTGCCAAGGCGGCACGGGGCCGGCGTCCGGCTATTACGGGGTAGGAACAGCCGGACCAAACGGTTACGACTTTTCAGTATTCGGGGGCATCCTGTTCGGAACAAATACCGGCGACGTGGCGTTCCTCAACGCCTACCTGAACAGCAGCTTTACGCCAGGACCGGCGCCAGTCGTGGGCACCATTCCGGTATCCGCGTTGACATTTGCGTCCTCAGCGCCAGGCCAGGACGTCGGGGACCTGGCGGAAGTCAGCAAGTCCCCGGCTGGCCAGCTTCAGCTCGATACAACCGGCACCAAGCTCGAGGGAGCATCCGGGCTGAACCATCCGATTTTTGGAAATGTGTCGACTAACCGCAACAGCGCCGCGTTCGCCGATCTCGGCAGCGACTCGACGGAAGGCACAGTATTCTGGGGGCGATGGGGGCAGGGTGCGGTTGCGACATCGTCGTTGGACGGAACCACGGCGCCCCCGACCGGCATCCACTGGTTCTTCGGTCCCGCGACAGACCACAGCGTGATCGCGGCGAAGACCGGCACGATAAGCTATTTTCCTGCGGGAGGGACAAATCCAACCCATAGTTCCGGCGTGGCTGGGACTTTCAACACCGCGAGTTCGATCTTTACTGTGAACTTCACCGCGCAGAAGATCGGAGGAAGCCTTCTGTATAGCGTTGGAGGGAACTCCTACAACCTGCTGGTCCCGTCAACAACGCCAATTCTCAACTCGAATGGAGCCGCGATTTTCAGCATTGCGCCGGGCGGCGTGAGCGGCTTCTGCTCGCCTAGCTGCAGCGCGGTCACCGGGGCCTACAG
>JBKKAI010000507.1:0-3370 GCA_046714815.1 Terriglobia bacterium
AGATTGCTGAGGCCCGGGGTATCGAGGAGGTTGCGCTCATCCGCGAGTGGGTGCGGGAAAAACTGCACCAGCCGTAGGAACGCAAGGCCCTGCCCATCGCCGCCGCGCGGCTCACGGTCACCGGCCAGCAGCTTGCCGCAAGGACCGCCGACAGGGACCAGGCGGCCGTTTTCCGCGTCCGCCTCAAGGGCGGCAAGGCCCAGCTTCACGGCTGGTTCCAGGATGCCGCCGCCGGCGACTTCTGCGGCGCTTACTACGCCTACGTGCGCCGGCTGTGAACCTATGGAGTGGCTTGCCACCGCTTTGAAGCGAGTCGCGGCTTGCCGCGACCGCAGGCCCAAGTGGCCGTGCAGCCCTATCCAAACCAGAGCCGTCAAAATTCAGTAGCAGCGGCCCGAATCCCGTCTACTATGTGCTCGGGGAGACGGCTAACGGACGTCACCTCTTTTGCGTGGTCATTCGTTTCTCAGAGCGGCAGGGGCTATCCCGTGACGGCACGTGAGATGACCCCGAAGGGGGAGCAGCTTCCATCTCCGCAGGGATTGCGCGTATACTCGGGAAGACGCACAGTGATTTCCTCGAGGACAGTCTCGGCAACGGTGGCGGTGTTCGCAGGCGCGGTATGTCTGTTCGCGGCCGATGTCACGGCGCCGCTCGAGAAGTACACGGCGAACGAGCGGCGACACTGGGCGTTCGTAAAGCGCTCGCAGCCGAAGCCCCCGGCATTCCCGCTCGCCGCCGACCGGGCGTGGACCCGCAACCCCATAGACGCTTTTATTCTCGCGCGGCTGAAGAAGGCCGGCCTGCGCCCGTCGCCGCCGGCCGATCGCGCTACGCTCATCCGGCGCGTGTACTTCAACCTGATCGGCCTGCCGCCCTCGCCCCGCGAGGTGATGGAATTCGCCGCCGACAGGTCGCCCGACGCCTACCAGAACCTGGTCGAGCGCCTCCTCGCCAGCCCCCAATACGGCGAGCGCTGGGGGCAGCACTGGCTCGACGTGGCGCGCTTCGCCGAAAGCGACGGCTTCGAGTACGATACGCACCGCCGCGATGCCTGGCGATACCGCGACTACGTCATCCGCGCTTTCAACGAGGACCGGCCCTACGACCGCTTCCTGACCGAACAACTCGCCGGCGACGAGACTACTCCCGTGGAGCAGATGACTCCCGCCGGCCATGAAAAGCTGATTGCCGCCGGCTTCAACCGCCTCGGCCCGCTGCGCAAGAATGCCGGCAACCAGGAAGTGGCCAGCAGCCGCAACGAAGTCCTGACAGAAATGACCAACGCCGTAGGCTCGGCGCTGCTCGGCGTCACGCTGGGATGCGCGCGCTGCCACGATCACATGTTCGATCCGCTGCGACAGAGCGATTACTATCGCCTGCAGGCCTACTTTGCCACCACGCACGAAAAAGACATCGTGCAGGCTTCCGAGGCGGAGCAGAAAATGTGGAAGGCGCGGGCGGCGCCGGTTGAAGAAGAGTTAAAAAAACTGCGCGCGGAACTGCGCGAGGCGACCAAGGGCAAGAAGGCCGACGAGAAAGAGAGAATCGCCAGGCAGATCGAGGCCGCGCAGGAAAAAATGCCGGAGGCGCTGCCGGCGCTGTTCAGCGTTGTGAATGACCCGGCCAAGCGGTCGCCGATCCACCTGCTGCCCCGCGGTGATTACCAGCAGAAGGGCGCGCGCGTGGGGATGCGGCCGCTCGGCGTGCTGCTGCCGGAGGGCGCGCCGGAGCTGCCCGACGGCGCGTCCGGCCCGCGCACGGCGCTGGCGAAATGGATTACCGGTCCGGATCACCCGCTGACGGCGCGCGTGATGGTGAACCGCATCTGGCATCACCATTTTGGCCGCGGCATTGTGAGCACGCCCAACGATTTCGGCAAGATGGGCACGCCGCCGTCGCATCCCGAGTTGCTCGATTATCTGGCCAACGAGTTTGTCGCCGGCGGTTTTCGCGTGAAGCAGATGCATCGGCTCATCCTGCACTCGAACGCCTACAAACAAAGCTCGGCGCCGCGCAACAACCCCAGGAAAGATGCGGCCGTGAGCAATGACCCTGAGAACCGCCTGCTGTGGCGCTTCAACCGGCGTCGGCTCCAGGCGGAAGAAATTCGCGACGCGGTGCTGGCGGTGGCCGGCAGCCTGAATCCAAAGCAGGGCGGGCCCAGCGTAATCGTGCCCATAGATCGCGAACTGGTCAACGCGCTCTATAAGCCGGCGCAGTGGGCCGTGACCCCGGACGCGGCCGAGCACACGCGCCGCAGCATCTACCTGATCGCCAAACGCAACCTGCGGCTGCCGATGATGGAGGCCTTCGACGCGCCGGACCTGCAGTTGAGCTGCGCGCGCCGCGAGTCGAGCACGCACGCGCCGCAGGCGCTGGAGTTGCTCAATGGCGACCTGGTGAATCGCCAGGCGGAGGTGCTGGCGCGGCGGTTGGAGGCCGAGGCCGGCCCCGACCCTCGCGCGCAGATAGACCTGGCCTACCGGCTGGCCGCGGGCCGCCCGCCCACGCAGCAGGAGCTCCACCTGGCGCTGGAGTTTCTACAGACGCACCCGCAAGGTTCGGGCATCCGCCAGCGGCCGGAAGCGCGGCGCGAATTCGCGCTCGCCGTCTTCAATTTGAACGCGTTTTTGTATGTGAACTGAATGGCCATGCCTGAGCACATCCGCATCACACGCAATCGCCGCGAGTTCCTGTGCGACGCCTTTTGCGGCTTTGGAGCGCTCGCCTTCGGCTCGATGCTGCAACAGGCCGATCTGCTCGCCGCCGGCCGGCCACCCGGAGCGCGGGTGTCGCCGCTGAACCCGCTGGCCGCCAAGCCGCCCCACCTGCCGGCCAAAGCGAAATCGGTGATCTTTCTGTTTATGGCCGGCGGGCCCAGCCATATCGAGACGTTTGATCCCAAGCCGCAGCTCAACCAGTTGCACGGGAAGAAACGGCCGGCCAGCTTCGGCGAGGCAAAATACCAGTTCATCAGCCCCGACGCGGCGCTGCTGGGCACGAAGCGAACGTTTCGCCGCTATGGCCGGAACGGCATTGAAGTTTCCGACCTGCTGCCGCACACCGCCGAGTGCGTGGACGACATCGCGGTCCTTCGCTCCTGCCACGCCGACATGGTGGTCCACTCGGCGGCGCAATACCAGCTCTTCACCGGCCGCGTGATTCCCGGTTTTCCCAGCATGGGTTCGTGGAGCATTTACGGTCTGGGTTCTGAGAGTGACTCGCTTCCGGCCTATGCGGTAATGCCCGATCCGAAGGGCGCGCTCGAAGCCGGCCAGCCGATGTATACGAATGGCTTTCTGCCCGCGGTCTACCAGCCCACGATGCTGCGTCCAGGCGCGCGGCCCGTTTTGAATCTGGATTTGCC
>JBKKAI010000508.1:0-3606 GCA_046714815.1 Terriglobia bacterium
CGACGGCGCAGACGGGCCCCGGTAAACCCCGCGCCTCCCGGCTCCCCATTCTGCCGCCCCTCCAGCCCGCCGGCGGGCCCCCCGCGGGCCCGCTGCAGAACCGGAGCCTTACCGGCGTGCAGGCCGTCGTGCTGGTTCCCACGCGGGAGCTGGCGATGCAGGTGATGGATACCTTCACCCGGCTGCGCCCGGGAACGGGCGTGGCCGGCGCCCTGGTCGTCGGCGGCCTTTCCGAGCACCCGCAACTGGCGCAGATCCGCGCCGGCGCCAAACTCATCGTGGCAACGCCGGGCCGGTTGGAAGACTACCTCCGCCGCAAGCTGATTCGACTCGCCTCCGTCCAGGTGCTCGTGCTGGACGAGGCCGACCGCATGCTGGACATGGGCTTTCATCCGGCGATCCGAGCCATCCTCGCGGAGCTTCCCGGCGTGCGCCAGACGATGTTCTTTTCGGCCACCATCGAGGAGTCTGTCGCGCACCTGGTTGGACGCTACCTGAAGAATCCCGCGGTCGTCGAGATCGGATCCAACCGGAAGCCGGCATCCACCGTCCGCCTGCAGGTCTTTGAAGTGAGCCACGACCAGAAGACAAACCTGCTGCAGGATCTGATCGCCAACGACACCGGGAGTTTCCTCGTTTTCGCGCGGACCAAGCATGGGACCGACCGGCTGGCTAGAAGGCTGACCACGGCGGGGTTGAAGGCCGCGCGAATTCACGGCAACCGGACCCAGTCGCAGCGCACAGCCGCGCTGAAGGGCTTCCAGGAAGGCGAATTCCGCATCCTGGTGGCCACCGACGTTGCCGCGCGCGGCATCCACGTGGACAACATCGGGCACGTCGTGAACTTCGATCTGCCGAAAATCCCGGAAGATTTTATCCACCGCGTGGGCCGGACCGGCCGCGTGTCATCCACCGGTGTGGCGTCCACGTTCGCGACGGCGCTGGAGCGGTCCGACGTCCGCCGGATCGAAGAAGCGCTTCAGATCAAGCTGGAGCGGCAGCCGGTGCCGGCGGGCCTGGCAGCCGCGCCGCCTGCGCCGCAGCCACGCGCCAATACCGGCCGAAGCCGCCCAAAAACGCGATGGCTTCGGTAGCGTGAATTTGGGGCCAACGTGTCATTCCTCGGGCCGGCAATAAACGTCGTCCCTCGGAATGACAGGGTCCGCGCTTACTTGCCGGCCTGCTCCAGAATCGCGAAGTCGCCGGGGTTCCACGCCTGGACGATGATGTAGTACTTGCTGCCGATCCTGCGGAGTACGGCGTTGTGGATGTGCTGGAAGTTCTGCAGGCCCAGCTCCTCTTTCGGCTGAATCGTGGAGACCAGCTTGTCATCCTCCAGGATGTAGATCGGGGCGCCCTTGGTTTTGTCGGGGGCGTTCAGGCTGCCCACAACGGCATAGCGGTCGAGGTAATAGATGTCGCAGGGAAAGGAGCCGGGCGGCATTTCCACGGTCCCGAGTAAATCGCCGCTCGGGCTGAAGCGCTTGATGACGGCTTTCGGACGGTCGGAGATGTCCAGGCTTTTTTTGCCTCGCGGCACGGTGATGCCGTGGGCGGTGCGGAACTGGGCGGGGCCGTCGCCCTTGCCGCCGAAAGCCAGGCCGTTCCAGGCGGCGCGGAACCCGTCCTTGAGCAGCAGGCGGGCGGTGAGCACGAAATCGAGCGGGGAGTAGCCCGTCGTCACGTAGTACAGGCCGTCCAGGTATTCCACGTCGGTCGGCGAGAATCTCCCCTTGCCGGCGAAATACTCCTTCACCGCGGACGCCTTGAATTCCTCCTCGCCCGTGGGCGCGCTGAGCGTGTTCACCAGTTTCCCATCGAGCGTGAAAGTGAAAACCTTGCCCTCATTGTTGGCGGGAAACACCAGGTACGGTTGTCCGCCGGGGGCATTCCAGAGCGTGGTGTTGTGCAGGTTGACCTTCTTCACGTCATCCGGGGTTTCGATGAGCCGCACCGATCGCAGGTCCGCGCTGATCTGAAGGATCCCCGCGCCGGGAAGCGCGAAGTACGTCTGGCCTTTGCCGGGCCGAAGATCCACGGCAAAGCCGCCGTGGGCGGCCTTCAGCACCTGCTTCGCTTCGGGGGGCAGATGGTCGGACGTGTACAACACCTTGAAGCGCATCTTGCCCTGGCCGCTGGTCCCCAGAATGATTCCCGGAATAGCCGCCGCGGCGGGGGCCGCTTGCTGCGATTGCGCGGTGTGCGTGTGCGCCGCGCCGTTCGGCTCGTGATGCGCGCCGGCCGGCAGCCCGCTGAACGCGACTGCCAGCAGCAGCGCGAGCGCGAAGCAGGCAGCGCCATCCAATCGTTTCATAGGTTCTCTTGGATTCGTCATGGCGTGTCTCCTATCACCTTGCCCCTCTCGTGAAGGGTAAGATTATACCGTCAGAAACTCGCGCCGCGGGCGTACTTTGAGCGATTCGGAGTCTCTTCCAAGAAAGGCCGGTTCCCGGGAAGCCGACAATACCGGTTGAGCGGCAAGATGCGCATCCTGGCCGCCATTCACCCGCCTGAGTCCACCTGGAAAATTCTGCTTGACAGCCGCCGGCCGACTGTCATACAGTCCTATGACAGGAAGACGCATATGATGCTTCAGATCAATTTCAAGTCCGGCAAGCCGGTATATCTCCAGGTGGTGGATCAGATCAGGGCTGCCGCCGCATCCGGGGCGCTGCAGCCCGGCGAGGCGCTCCCCTCCATCCGTCCTCTTGCCGAGGAACTTCGCCTCAACCGCAACACGGTCGCCAAAGCGTATTCCGAACTGGAAAGCCTGGGTGTGATCGAGACGCTGCCTGGCAAGGGATGTTTCCTGAAAGAGAATCATTCGCCATTGCGCAAGGAAGTCCGGCGCAAGCTGCTGATCGAGGAGATTGATCAGGCCATCGTGATGGCCCACCATTTGCAAGTGCCCGGCCCTGAGTTTGTCGAGCTGATTCATGAACGCATGGATGTGCTCGACGACAAGCGGCGCGCCAACGAAGAACAAAAGGAGGATTGACCAGCCATGAACTCTCCCACTCCCGTCATCCAAATCGAGAATCTCACCTACGCCTACGGACGCGCAGAGGCGGTCCATGACTTGAGCTTGCAGGTACAGCCTGGCCGCTGTTACGGGCTCTTCGGACGCAACGGCGCGGGCAAGACGACCACGATGAAGTGTTTGCTCAATCTGCTCCGTCCACAGAGCGGACAGGTGCGCGTCTTTGGTCTCGATCCGGCCAAGGCCGAAGTCGCGGTGAAACGCCGGCTGGCTTACGTGCCGGACCAGGTCGCGTTTTATCCGTGGATGAGCATTCGAGAGACGCTCGATTACCTGGCGTCCTTTCGGGAGCGCTGGAATAAGAAAACCGAGCAGGATCTGCTGGACCGTTTCCGGCTCGATCCAGCCCAGCGCACCGGCAGTCTCTCGAAAGGACAGCGAACACAGGTGGCGTTGATCACGGCGATCTGCCCGGAGACGGACTTGCTGGTGCTGGACGAACCGACGTCGGGCCTGGACCCCATTGTCCGCCGCGAGTTCATCGAGACGGTGATCGGCGCGTACCAGGAAGGCGATCCAGGCAACCGCACGATTCTGGTTTCCACGCACCTCATCACCGAATTCGA
>JBKKAI010000509.1:0-4093 GCA_046714815.1 Terriglobia bacterium
GGGCCGGCGTGGCGTTGATGTTGCGATTGACGGAGAGACGGGTGCCGCGGTTGCCGACGTAGGAGGCGTCCACGACGAAGCCCAGCGGCACCTGCCGCTGAAGACCGAAAGACCAGCGCTGCGCATAGGGCTGAACGCGCCGGGCGGGGAAGAAGCTCAAGCCCTGGCCCAGGTTCGTTGTCAGGCCGCCGGCAGCGCCCCGCGGCGCCTGCAACCCGTTGGGGAACGGGTTCGCCGTTGAGGCCACGAAGCTCAGACCGTTGTTCTGGGAAACGATGATCGGCGTGCTCTGCGTGAAGCCGGTCTGGTTCGAGGTGCTGCGGTTGGTGCCGATCGTCTCATAGAAGAGGCCGTAGCCCGCGCGCAGGATCGTCTTCTGGCTGATCTGGTAGGCGATCCCCAGGCGGGGAATGAAGTTGTTCTTTTCGCCTTCCCAGAGCGAGCGGCCGTTGCTGCCGCCGGCAAAAGTCAGCCCGCCCAGCACACGGAAACGGTCCAGGGGCAGCTCGGCGATTGGGCTGCGGGCATAGTTGGCGCGCGCCGCCGCCTCGATGGGGTTCGACGTCTCGAAAGCAAAGCCCTTCACCGCGCGGTCAAAACGCTCGGTGATCGGCGATTCATACTCGTAGCGCAGACCGGCGTTGACGGTCAGCTTCGAAGTGAGCTTCCAGTCGTCCTGGACGTAAAGAGCCCAAAAGTTTTCCTGCTCGGCGTAGCTGGCGCTGCGGCGCATCTCGCCGCCGGGGAGACCCAGCAACATCGCCGCCAGATCCTGGCCGATGGGCGAGGCCGCGGAGTTGTCCAGGGGGCCGCGTGTCCAGGTGGTGCCAAAATCGAGTACCGGAGAAACGTCCTGCTGGAACCGGTTCCCAAACTCCCGGTACAGCCGGTATTCGCCGCCGTAGCGCAGGTTGTGGTTTCCGCGCATCGTGTTCAGGCTGCCGATCAGGCTGTGAACCATGCTGGTGTTTGTTCCGTCGCCCGTTTCCCAGTTTCCGAAGCCCGAATAGCCGCCCACGCTGATACTCGGAAACGTCGCCAGGGTGGGGTTGGTCAGCGAAACCAGCGCCGGCGAAAAGCCCAGCGAGGCCAGGTCGAAGCCACGGCTGCGGCGCTCCTCGGGAAACTCCTGCTGAGTCAGGCCATAGCGGAGATTCAGCACCGTCGTTGGGCTCAGCATGTAAACGTCATCAAGCGCCAGGCCACGGTTAATGCGGTGCAGAATGATGCCGCGCGTCAGGTTATCGAAGTCGTTGTCTTTGTCCTCTTCCCACCAGTCGTAGTGTAGGCGGACAAACACGCGGTGCTTTTCGCTGAAGTTGTGGTCCACGCGCGCCAGGTGGACGTAGTAGTCCTCCAACGCTTTTTTCGACTTGACGTAATTATTTCGTCCGTCGGAGGTGCCTGCAAGGTTGGGCTGCGGCCAATACTTCATGATGTTGCGGGCGACGCTGTCAATGCGCTGGGAGGGAATGATGTTCCCGGGAAACGGCTGTCGGCTGAAGCGCCCGTTCGGGGCGGCGGCGATGGTCGCCGGGTCATAGATCTGGTACTGATTGCCGAGCCTCAACAGCGCGGAAAAGTCGCCGTTGCGCTGCGCATCGGTCGGGACCGTGCCGGAAAACGTGCCCGGCCCGCCCCACTTGTTCAGTTCATAGGTGTAGAAGAAGAAGCTCTTGTTGCGGCCGTTGTACACCTTGGGGATCCACACCGGCCCGCCCAGAGACGCGCCGAAGCGGTTGTCCTGGTATACCGGCTTCTTCTGCCCACCGCGCTTCTGGAAGAAATCATAGGCATCGAGGGCGCTGTTGGTGATCCAGTGGTGCACTTCGCCGTGGATCAGGTTGGTCCCGCTCGTCGTGCTGACATTGACGGTGGAGCCGGGCGTGTGGCCGAGGCTGGCGTCAAACGAGGTAGTCTGGACTTTGAACTCACTGACGGCCGATTGTGGCGGCGAAAAAGCCACGCGCGGCTGCGTGCCGCTGGAGAAAGTGTTGGTGACGCCGTCAATGGAGAATTCGTTCGAGTATTGCGGGTTGCCATCGGTGGTTATTTGCGAAGGGGCGTTGTTAAAACCCGCCTTCCGCTGCCGGAGGTCGGTGGCATTGGTGACGCCCGGGGCCAGCAGGACCAACTCGAAGGCGTTCCCGGCATGCAAGGGCAATTCGGCGACGCGCCGCTGGTCCACCACCTGGCCCAGGGACGCGTTGGCGGTCTCCAACAGCGGCGTCTCGCCGGAGACCTCAATGGTTTCGGTCACCGTTCCGAGCGTGAGCTGGATGTTCACCTCGAGCGCGTCATTCACGCGCACGGGCACATTATCGCGCTGGAACTTCTTGAAGCCCTGTGCCTCGACGGTCACCGTGTACGTTCCTGGCAGCAGAAACGGAACGCTGTAGTTGCCCGCCTCGTTGGTGCGTCCCAGGGCGACCGCCTGCGTCGCCGCGTTTGTAACACGCACTTCGGCGTTGGGGATCATTCCGCCGGATGAATCGGATACGCGGCCAAGAACGGTTCCGCGCGACTCCTGCGCCTCCACAAGGCCGGAAAGCGCAAGAAGGACGACTGACACCAACGCGAGTTTTCTCATTTGAAGACTCCCACCGTTAGAATGGAACGATTGTAACCCAGTGCGCGTCCCAAGTCACGCTTGACGCAGGATTCTATTGGGCGTACAAACAAATGAAGAGGACGATCCCGTGACCCTGCGAAACGGAATGCTCGTGGCCGCGCTGCTGGCGGCTTCCCTGGCCGTGAACGGAGACGACGCAGGCAGCGGCCGCGCAGGCGCCGAGCGCGCAGGCAGCGAGCGGAAGACGCGCGTGCGGCTTGGCGGAATCAGCATCGGCGCCGGATTCAGCCATGTTTCCGGATCGGGTTCCTATGCCTATCCCTATCGGCATCCCTACGCCTGGGGATATCACCCGCTGTGGTGGGACCCCTTCTGGTGGCCGGCCGCGCCGTTTTATCACCCGGGATTGTTCACCGAGTTCCCGCGCGGTGAAGACAAGGGCGAGATCAAGCTGGCCGTCGAGCCGAAGCAAGCAGAAGTGTTCCTCGATGGCGCTTTTGCCGGCGCCGCGGACGGACTGAAAAACTTCTGGCTGGCTCCGGGTGCTTATGATCTGGCTATCAAGCTGCCGGACCGTTCCCCATTCGAGAAACGGATCTACGTGTTGACCGGGAAGACACTCAGAATCAGCGCCACACTCGCGCCCACCCAACCCGCTCCCCTGACAGGGGTCCGGCCATGAAATACAAACGTGCTTCCCTGGCGATTCTGGCTGCCGCGGCGTGCTGCGTGGCGGGAGGTTCGCGCGGCACCGCGCCGCGAACGGAAGTCTCGCGCTATCCCGTCCACGCCCGCGGTGACGGCGTAGCGGTCGGCGCTGTGCTGCTGAGCCCGGAACAAATACGGCGGGTCTTCGCATCGGACGTGGCGCGCTGCTGCGCAGTGGTTGAGGTGGCGATCTATCCGGAAGCCGGCAAGCCACTCGATGTTTCGGCCGGCGACTTCACGCTGCGCCTCAACGTTGCCGATACTGCGGGCGCCGATATTGCGGCCAAGCCGTCCAGCGCCAGGGTCCTGGCCTTAGTGCTCCAGAAAACGTCCCCGTCACAGCGCGACATCACTATTTATCCGCAGGTAGGCATCGGCTACGAATCGGGTCCACCCTGGTACGATCCAGTTACCGGCGAGCGACGCGGCGGTGGTTTGCGGACCTCGGCCGGCGTCGGCGTGGGCGTCGGCGACTCGCGTCCCGCATCGACCGGGCGTGACCGCGACGTCATGGAATTGGAGCTCGAGGAGAAGGGGCTGCCCGAGGGAATGATTTCGGCGCCGGTCGCCGGCTATCTGTACTTTCAGCTCCCCACAAAGAAGAAGAACGCAGCCTCTCAGCTCGAATACCGGGTGAATGGCGGCAAAGTCACCCTGCGCCTGCCGTAGCCCTGGCAAGTCCATTGACAATCGGGAGAGGAGCGTTCATCATCGCGCCGAAATGCTGGAACTGGCACTATTCGCGCTGATGGCTCTGCCGCAGGAGAAGAACCCGCTCGCGGGCGATGCGGTGGCGATCAAGGCCGGCTCGGT
>JBKKAI010000510.1:0-10057 GCA_046714815.1 Terriglobia bacterium
CGAAGTCATCGAGGCGGCGCGCCGCGTGACCGGGCATTCCATTCCCGCAATCGAAGCGCCCCGCCGGCCGGGCGACCCAGCGCTGCTGGTGGCCTCTGCCGACAAAGGCGCGCCGCGAGCTCGGTTGGGCCCCGCAGTTTCCCGACCTCGACACCATCATTGCCGCCGACTGTCACTGGCGCAGCCGTCATCCCCGCGGCTACGAGTAACGAAACCGGACCGAGCCGGGGGCTATCCGCTATCCGCCGGCCTGCTTCTCGGCGATGTCTCCGATCACCGGAAGTTTCCATTTCTTGCCCTCGTAGGCTTTCATCATCAGCACCACCCACACCACGAGCAGCGCCAACGCCAGCAGCGGCGAAAGCATCCAGCCGACAAACGGGATCACGGCGACTGCAATGCTCAGCACAATTCCGGCGATGTTGAAGAAGATGGACTGGAAGGCGTGGAAGCGCACGAACGGGTCGCGGCTGTAGGGCTCGAGGAGCAGGAAGATGATTCCGGTGATCAGCCCGAGCGGGTAGCAAAGCAGCCCGGCGACGTTCTTGTCCAGGCCGGCGGCGGTGACCGGGGCCATCTTCTGAGTGGGCGCGTAGGCGGTTCCCCCGCCGGCCGCGCTTCCCACTTCGCGCCCGCAGGCGGGGCAGAAGCGCACATTGTCGGCTACCGCACCTCCACAATTGCTGCAAAAGGCCATGAAAACCACCCTCCTTCGCGGTGGCCACCGGGCCACCTTTCACCGGCGGCCCAGCCTAGCACAGAATCCAGGCGCACCGAAGCACTCCCGTGAACGGATGAACGGCAGTGAACGGCAGTGAACGGGCATCAGGGGCGGCAACGCCCGGGGAAGGCGCGTTGAAAGCAAGCCCTGGCAGGCAGCGTGGTTTCAAGAAAGTAAACCCCGGGAGGGAAAATCGGGCCACCCCCTACTACTGGGACTTCAGTACTATGAAAAAAAGGGCCTTGAGCCTATTGCGCCGGTTCCCACCGGCGGTTATGCTGGCACCTTACAGTAACCGGTAAGCCCGAAGAAAGAGGTCATCCCGCTGTCGCTTGGGTGGGCGGCGTGGATGGCGAGTGTGCCGAAAACCATGGAAACCGAACGGCTGTCCTATTGTCTTTTGTTTTTCGCCTTGGTCATCTCGAACCGAGGCCGGCACTCTCTTCAGGACGTGATGCGGGTGGTGCGCCTCAGCCCCCCGGTGCGGAGCCTGGCCGCAGCGGTTGTCTCCGCGTCATGATGGGCGCTTTGAGGAGAGAAACAATGAGTTCTGCTGAGCAGCGCCGAACCAACCGTTACGCCTTCCGGATGAAAGCCAATGTTCAATCGGTGGGGGCAGCCGCGCTCGCCGAGCCCATCGAAACCTACACGCGCGACGTGAGCGCGAAGGGCATCTTCCTGGAGATGGATGAACCGCTTGAGGAAGGGACACGGATGCAGTTGACGCTGCAGTTGCCCGCCGAGGTCACCGGCAAGCCCGTGATGCTGCGCTGCATCTCGCGCGTGGTGCGCGTGGTCGGCCAAGCCGGGGACAGGGTTGGAATCGGCGCCGTCATCGAGAGCTACGAGTTCATCCGCTCCATGGACCAGGCCCCCGACGGCCACGCGTAAGGCCGTACCACGCCCGCGCACTCACAACCTCCGCCTTGCCGCCTCTGCCGCGGACAAATCAGACGGCGATCAGGATATCGCCGCCCTCCACCTTCACTTCATAGCTGGCGAGCTTCGCGTTCGAGTTGAAGGCGCATTCGCCGGTCCGCATGTCGTAGTGCCAACCATGCCACGGGCACTGGACCAAGTAGCCGTCAAGGAATCCTTGTCCCAGCGGGCCGCCGCGGTGGATACAGACATTATCAATAGCGAATAACCGGCCTTCGATATTGGCCAGGGCGATCCGGCGGCCTTTGACGTCCACTTCCCTGACCGTCCCGGCCGGGACCTCGGACAGGCCAGCCACCTTCACAAAATCCGGCACGTCAAAAGTTCCCTTCGGGTGAATGCCTGCGCCACTTATCAATTAGCGCGGGTGCGGCGTCTGCGCGATCATCACCTGGCTCTTGAAATTCTCCACCATCTCCGGCCGGAGCCGCACCTCGGTAGGACGCTTCGCCAGGCTCATCTGATCAATCTTGTCCTGCAGCTTGAGCAGCGCGTAGAAAAGGTTCTCCGGGCGCGGCGGGCAGCCGATCACGTACACATCCGTGGGCACGATCTTGTCCACGCCCTGGAGCACCGCGTAGGTGTTGAACGGGCCGCCGACGCTCGAACAGGCGCCCATCGAGATCACCCACTTCGGGTCGGGCATCTGGTCATAGACGCGCTTCAGGACAGGCGCCATCTTCAGCGTCACCGTGCCGGCGACGATCATCAGGTCCGCCTGCCGCGGGCTGGGCCGGAACACTTCGGCGCCGAAGCGCGCGAGGTCGAAGCGCGACGTTGTCGAGGCGATCATCTCGATGGCACAGCAGGCCAAGCCGAACGTCAGCGGCCAGATCGCCGACTTGCGCGCCCAGTTGAACACGTAGTCCACGCTGGTGATGATGAAGTTTTTCTCGAACTTGTTCTGAATGTAGCTCATAGGCGCCGACGGGAAGACGACGGCCACAGAATAACACAAGTACGGAGTGCGGAGTACGCAGTCGCAGTTCGCAGTTCAGACAGTTCAGAAGCGCCTACTGCCTTTTGCCCTCGGCGTGCGCGGACAGGGCGGCGAGCTTCTTGCGGAAGGCGCGCGCGCCTGCGCGGTCGCCGGAGGCCTCGGCGGCGCGGGCAGCGCCCGCCAGAGCGTTGTAACGGTTGGGCGACGCCCGCAGCGCCGCCTCGAACTCCAGCAACGCTTCGGCCGGTTTTTTCATCTCCAGCAGCAGGTCGCCGAGCAGCTCCCGGGCGGGGACGATCGGGCCGGGCGTCACCGGGTGCTTTTCGGTGGAGTCCTCCAGATCGGCCGCGGCGCGCATCAGCCTGGCGGCTTCGTCGTCTTTCCCTTCGGCGCGGGCGAGCCAGGCCGCAGCGGCGCGGCGCTGGGTCTCCACCTGTTGCGCCCAGTAATCCTGCTTCGCTGCGGCCAACATCTGGCGCAGCGAGTCCAGCTTCTCGATCTCCTTCCGAGCGGCCGCAGGGTTGCCGCTACGGGCGGCGCCGAGCGCACGGACAAATGCAGTCACCGCCTCCATCGCCGGATACCGTTCCCAGGGGAACGCCGGGTGCGCTTCGATTGCCGCGGCCTCCTTCCAATCGCGCCGCTCCACGGCGTAGCGCGCCGGGATGGCCGCCAGAGCGTAGGCGGCGGCGAAGTTCGGCGGTTCCACTTTCTTGATAAGGCGCAGTCCGTCGCGGATGCCCCGGGCCGTCACGTCCTGCGCTGCTTGCAGGTGGGCATATTCCAGGTAGTCGAGCGCGTGCAGATCCTCGAACGACGCGGCTTCCGGGTGGATCCTGGCCGCGTGCCGGCGCGCCGCGGCCGAGGAATCGCGGTTCGAGCCGATGGATTCGCCCCACAACCCCAACCGCGTGAAAATGTGCGAGGGCATGTGCAGCGCGTGCGGCGCCGAAGGCGCGATCCGCGAGTACTTGCGCGCCGCGTCCAGCGCCTTCGCTGCCAGCTCGGGAGAATCGTAGGCGTGGATGATGTAATGCGCCACACCGGGGTGCCGCGGCTGCTCGGCGAAGATCTTTTCCAGCACCGCGCCGGCGCGGCGCTGGTTGGCGTAGCTCTTGTCGGAGGGCAGCGCCGTGCCCAGCAGCGACAGCGCGTGGAAGATGGCCGCTTCGCGGTCCTGCGGATACCGTTCGCGCAGCCGCTCCATTGCCTGGCCGTAGGCCAGCGCGCGCGTCCGATGGTCAAGCTTTTCCCAATCCTGGTAGAACCGGCCGATCGCTTCGAGGTAATCCCTCTCCGGCTCGCTACTGGTTCCCAGCGCGCGGGCCTTTTCGAGCGCGGCCGAGCCTTTCCGCAGCACCTCGGGGCTCGACGATTCCCACAGCGGAGTGTAATAGCTCATCGCCAGGCCCCAGTAGGCCATGGCGCAGCCGGAATCGGCTTCGGCCACCCGCGCGAACGCGCGCGCCGCCTCGTCGTACCAAAAGGAATGCAGCATGGCCACCGCGCGTTCGAACTGCGTCCGCGCCGCCTCGTTGCACGAAACCGGGAAGCTCACGCGTCCGAGTTGCTGCACGTCGCCGGCGGGATGTTCGTGCTGGGAATAGGCCGGCAGGGCAAGCAGTAACACAAGCGTGGATGCGAGCAGTCTCATGGATTATTGTTCCCTCCGGAAGCGATCGAGCACCTGGAACAGAAGCACGGCCAGGATGGCGTTGATCATGGCGACGGCGAGGCTGCGCGCGCCGGGGAACTCAACGCCACGTTCCAGCAGCACCCGCTGCAGCAGGATGAACAGCCCCAGGTGGAAGTAGTAAAAGCCGGACACAACCAGCAGGCGCACGCCGGGATGCTCGGTGTCAATGCGCTGGCCGAGCGATGAAGCCGAGTATCCCACGATGGTTTTCACCATCCCGTACAAACCGATGGGGCCATGGCCCAGGCTGTCCTGCGCCAGCCCGATGGCGGCGCCATAGAGCAGCCCGGCGATCTGGCTGCGGCGGCTCAAACCAAGGTAGACCGTCACCAGCAGCGAGAAATCAAGCGCAGCGGCCGAGGGAAACCACATGGGCAGGTAGCCCTGGATCAGGATGGCGAACAGGGCCACCAGGGCGGCCACCCAGAAACTCAGGGTGGGACCCTCCACCTGGAAGCGGGAGGTTGTCCTTAACGCCACTTTCATGGCTTGATAAACACCACTCTCATGGCTGGGGAGGGGGTTGAGGCTGGGTTTCGGGCTTGCGGTCGGGAGCCGGCGCCGGAGCGGCGGGCGGCGTCCGCGTGCCTTGCGCGGAAGGCGGAGCCGCAGGGCCGGGGCGTGGAGCCTGATCCGGCTGGGTTCCGCCGGCTGGCGGCCGGGCCGCGGGGGCAGCGGCGGCAGCCGCTGCCGCGCCGGTCTTTTTAGCCGCCGCCGCGCGATACGCTTCCAGCAGCTTGTCGGCGTCGGTTTCCGGCCGCGCACGCGCGCCGTCGCCCATGCCCGGCAGCGGCTGGCGGCGCGACTGGTCGGGGGGCTGTTGTTGTTGGTTCGCGGCGGCCGGCGCCGGCGCAGACGTGGCGGGCAACCCGCCAGGTGTCGCCGGCCTGGCTGCCGGAGAAGTGGGAGGCGGCGCTACGGGCACGGCGGCCTCGGCCGTCGCTGTGCCCTCCGGCCCAGGCCGCGTCAGGATCTCCTGGTCCACCTTGCGCACAATCACCAGCACTTCCTCCAGCCGGTTCAGGCGCGCGAACGGCTGCACCGTGATTTCCTTGAAGACGTTGCCCGGTTTGGCCGTGGTGACCACGCCGATGGGCAGGCCCTTGGGATAGATCAGGTCTTCGCCCGAGGTGTATACGCGCTCGCCGACCTCGACTTTCTCGTCGGTGACGATGTAGCGGAGCTGGCAGAAAAAGCCGCTGTGGCCGCGCAGCGCGCCGTGCACGCGGGATTTCTCGAGTAGCGCGCCCACGCCGCTGTCGGGGTCGGTGATGACCAGCACCTGCGAAGAGCTCCAGAAGACGCGGTGCACCTTTCCGACGATGCCATCGGGGGTGATCACCGGCATGTTCGGCCGGATGCCGGCGTTGCTGCCCTGGTCAATAAACAACACGCGCGAAGTTTCCGAAGCGCTCGAACCGATGACCCGCGCGGCCACTGTTTGCGAGGGTATCTCGCCGCGGAAGTCAAGCAGCGCCTTCAGCCGCCGGGCTTCGAGCGCCTCTTCCCGCAATTGCTGGTGCGACAACTTCAGCCGCCCCACCTCTTCGGCCAGGCGGTAGCTCTCCCGGCGCGCCGAGCGCAGGTCCACGTAATCGGTCCACAACCCGCCCACACCACGGATGCCGAAGCTGGCGAACTTCTCGAACGGCGTGATCAGCGCCACCGCCCAGATGCGGATCAACGGGACGTCCTTGTCGCGCTTTACCTGGAAGGCCAGCAGCACAAGCTGCAGAAACAACACGGCCACCAGCACCATGGCGTTGCGGTGTCGGCTGAACAGGGTATCCATAAAACCGGCGGTTCAGGAGTCAGGAATCAGAATTCAGAATGGGCGCTATTGGTTCTGGTTCCTGACTCCTCAATCAATCGAGATCTTGCGCAGCAGCTTGAAGTCGCTGAGCATCTTTCCGGTGCCGAGCACCACCGACGCCAGCGGGTCGTCGGCGATCGAGACGGGCAGCCCGGTCTCCTCGCGGATGCGCTTATCGAGGTTCTTCAGCAGCGCGCCGCCGCCGGTGAGCACGATGCCGCGGTCGCTGATGTCGGCCGAGAGCTCGGGCGGGGTGCGCTCCAGCGCCACGCGGATGGCGTTCATGATGGTCGAGACGCACTCCCCCAGCGCCTCGCGGACTTCGCTGTCGTCCACGGTCAGCGTCTTGGGCACGCCCTCGATCAGGTTCCGGCCCTTGATCTCCATCGTCAGCGGCTTCTCCAGCGGGTAGGCCGAGCCGATCTCGATCTTGATCTGCTCGGCGGTGCGCTCGCCGATCAGCAGGTTATATTTGCGCTTCAGGAAGTGCATGATGGCGTCGTCCATCTCGTTGCCGGCCACCCGCACCGAACGGCTGTAGACGATGCCGGAAAGCGAGATGACGGCGATGTCGGTGGTGCCCCCGCCGATGTCCACGATCATGTTGCCGCTGGGCTCGGTGATCGGCAGCCCGGCGCCGATCGCCGCCACCATCGCCTGCTCCACCAGGTGCACCTCGCTGGCCTTGGCCTGGTAGGCCGACTCCATCACCGCGCGCTTCTCCACCTGGGTGATCTCGCTGGGCACCCCGATGACGATTCGCGGGTGCACCAGCATCTTGCGGTTGTGCGCCTTCTGGATGAAGTAATTCAGCATCCGCTCGGTGACTTTGAAGTCGGCGATGACGCCGTCCTTCATCGGCTTGATCGCCACGATATTGCCGGGGGTGCGGCCCAGCATCTCCTTGGCCTCTTTGCCGACGGCCTCGACCTCGCCGGTGGTTTTGTTAATGGCCACAATCGAGGGCTCGTTCACCACGATACCCTTACCCTTGGCGAACACCAGGGTATTGGCGGTACCGAGGTCAATCGCCAGATCGGAGGAAAAAAGGCTGAACAGCGAGCGAAGATTCATGCTCCTGACACTTTCTCGGCAACGGCGTACCCGTCCCTACCGGCGGGAGGCAGGGGCGGGAAACCGAGGTCGCCCCTCTATTGAATGTATACCGTTTTTCGCCGCGTGGCGATCTGACCTTTGGCATTCTGGGCGGTAACGGTAATCTGGTTGGCACCCGGGCTGGGGAACGGCTGGGTGAAGTGCTTGAAGCTGCCGTCCGGCTGCACGGTGAATACCGGCTCATCGTTGACCATGATGCGGGCGCCCGGCTCGGTCCGGCCGACGATCTGGTAGACCTTGCCGTGCTGGATGAAGTTGTCCAGCTCCAGCAGGATCTCGTCCTTCGTCTTCTGCAGGATGAACTTGCTGGCATCGCTGGTCTGGCTCTCCTGGCTCTTGTCATCGAGCGAGGACACCGCCCAGTAATACGTTCCTTCGGGCAGCCCCGGCACCTTCGCCGTGCTGGAGGGCACCCTGCGGTCAAAGGCCAACGTGGTGAAGATCGGGGAGCTGGAAATCCTCAACCGGTACTGCCTGGCCGTGGGGACCGGGGTCCAACTGAACGATACTTCGGTCTTCCCGCCGTCGGAGGAGATGACCGGCGCGTTGTTGGCGGGGATCAGTAACAGCGGCGGCCCCATCACGCGCTGGCGGCTCATCTTCGAGGCGTCGTGACTGAACGACACCTGCTCGTAGGATCCCAGCGTAACGCGCTCGCTGCCGCGCAACACTTCCGAGCTGCCCTGCGCCATCGTGAACTCGCTGGTCCGGCCATTGGGGTCGCTCCGCACCTTGGCGCGGCTGTCCTGGCCGATGCGGGCTTCCGCGTTGGCGAACACCACCTTGGACACGCCCTCGAACTTGGTGGTGGCGAGATCCACTTCACCAGAAGTGACCTGCACCGAAACGGTGGTGCTCTTGGAGTCGGCCATCCCGGAGTTCTCTTCCACCACGATCAGCGTATCGGGGCGGACCGTATAGACCGCGCCGTCGGCGAAGCTGATGCGGGCCACGCCGTCACCGGAAGCCTGCACGACGTCGCCTTTTTCCAGCGGCAGGTTCGGCGACGCCGCCACCCAACCGATGGCATTGGCCTTCTTCACCCGGACGTTGCCTTCAATGTTGAGGAACTGGGCCTGGCGCTGCAACACGTTGGACTTGACCGTCCCGCCGCCACTGGAGCTGAGCAGCCGATTGACCGCGCTGCGCACCTTATCGGGGTAGAGAAAGTAAACGACCGTCCCGGCCGCGACGGCCACTACCATCGCGATCAACGCCACGGTGCGATAGGAAACGGTCTGCCACTCGATCTGGACACCACTCTCCGCTTTGCGGCCCTTAGGGTCCAGTGACTCTGGAAACTGTGGCATGGCTGCTTATAGGCTCTCTGCCGGAAAACTTACCACGGTCGAAACTGAGGCGCAATAGTACCTCAGGACCAAGCCTGAAGTCCAAAACGTAGCCCAGGCATTCCTGCCGGTGCAAAACGGCAAGCCGGGCACAGGCAGGAATGCCTGTGCTACTTTGATGTACACTAACCGCATGTGGCCCCGGATCGCGCTGAGCGCGCTGGCGATGCTGTTTGCCCGCTCGATGTCCGGCTTCTTCACGCGGTTGTGGTACGTGCTGCGCCAGTTGTGGCACGAGGTGATCGGTTTTGTTTTCCTGGTGCTGGCGGTGGTCGGCGCTTCGGCCATTCTGCGCGAATGGCGAGGCGGCTCGGGCACCCGCGTCCTGTTCGCTGTGGCTTTCACGCTGATGATGCTCTATTTTGGCTTTACCTCGTTCCGGTCGGCGCGCAAGGTCCGGTAAGGCGAATGCCCAAAATCCAAAACCCCCGCCGCGGCGGGTCCAAAATCGAGGACGCGGCGGCCGCTCCCCACTCCGAGCTCCCCACTCCGCGCTGCTTCTCTCCGGCCGATCTCGAGGCCGAAGGGTTCGACTACGCCCGCGAGCTGGGCGAGCCCGGCCGCCCCCCCTTTACCCGCGGCATCCACTCCTCGATGTACCGCTCACGCCTGTGGACCATGCGGCAGTACGCCGGCTTCGCCGCCGCCGAGGAGTCCAACCGCCGCTTTCATTACTTGATCGGCCAAGGGCAGACCGGCCTCTCCGTGGCCTTTGACCTGCCCACGCAGATGGGCATGGACTCCGATCACCCGCTGGCCGCGGGCGAAGTCGGCAAGGTGGGCGTGGCGATTGATTCGCTCGCCGACATGGAGGCGCTGTTCCAGGGCATCCACCTCGACCGGGTCTCCACCTCGATGACAATAAACTCCACCGCCGCCATCCTGCTGAGCCTGTACGTGGCGGTGGCGAAGCAGCAGGGCGCGGATCTTAAGCGCTTGTCCGGCACAGTGCAGAACGATATCCTCAAAGAGTACATCGCCCGAGGGACCTACATTTACCCGCTTCGGCCGGCGATGCGGCTGATCACCGACCTGTTCGCCTGGTGCCGCCGCGAGTTGCCGGAATGGAACACCATCTCGATCTCGGGTTACCACATCCGCGAGGCCGGCTCGACCGCCGTACAGGAGGTGGCCTTCACGCTGGCCAATGCGCTGGCCTACGTGCAGGCGGCAGTGGACGCGGGCCTGGAGGTGGACGAGTTTGCGCCCAGGCTGTCGTTTTTCTTCAACTCGCACAACCACGTACTGGAAGAAGCGGCCAAGTTCCGCGCCGCGCGGCGTCTGTGGGCGCGGCTGCTGGCGGAGCGCTTCGGCACGCGCAACGAGCGCTCGCTGGCGCTCCGCTTCCACGTGCAGACGGCCGGCTCGACGCTCACCGCGCAGAGCCCCGACGTGAACGTGGTGCGCACCGCGCTGCAGGCGCTGGCCGCCGTGCTGGGCGGCGCACAGTCGCTGCACACCAACGCCCGTGACGAGGCGCAGT
>JBKKAI010000511.1:0-11317 GCA_046714815.1 Terriglobia bacterium
CGCCGCGGCGCGCCTCTGCCACAAAGCCTTAGACTAATGGCGGGGAGGATAGTACCCTGATTATTTGCGGGGTGCGGCGGCGACTGGAGCGTTACGCTCCGGGTGGCCGCAGCACGCGGGAGAGGATCGAGACGGCCCGGTCTACGTGGCCTTCATTGATGATGTAAGGCGGCAGGAAGCGCAGCACCGTGTCCGAGGTGCTGTTGACCAGCAACCCGGCTTCGAGCGCCGCGACCGCCATCGGCCGGCTGGGGAACTCCAGTTCGATGGCCAGCATCAGGCCGCGGCCGCGGACGGCTTTGATGAATTTGAACCGGCGCGCAAGTTCCTCCAGGCGGCGCGTGAAATATTTCCCGACGCGCCGGACGTTGGCCAGAAGTTTTTCCTGTTCGAGCACATCGAGGAACTCCAGCGCCACGAGGCAGGCCAGCGGGCCGCCGCCGAACGTGGTGCCGTGCATCCCGGCCGCCAGCGCCGCCGCCACGCTCTCGCGGGCGATGATGGCGCCCATCGGCAGGCCGGCGGCCATCGGCTTGGCTACCACCACGATGTCCGGCTTGACGCCGCTGCGCCGGAAGGCGAACATGTCGCCGGTTCGGCCCAACCCGCACTGGATCTCGTCGAGGATCAGCACCGCGTCGAACCGCCGCGCCAGCTCTTCGGCGGTGCGGATGAACGCCGGGTCCACTTCGAAAATCCCGCCCTCACCCTGGATCGGCTCGATCAGGATCGCCGACGTGTTCTGGTCCACCTTGGCGCGCAGTCCGGCGGCATCGTTGACGCGCACGAACTCCACGCCGGGCACCAGCGGCCGGAACGGCGCGCGGTACTTCTCCGTCCAAGTGGCGGCCAGCGCGCCCATGGTACGCCCGTGGAAGCCGTTCTGGAGCGCGACGATGTTGAATTTTCCGGCAGTCGCCGCGGTGCGCGCCCGCGCGATCTTCAGCGCGCCCTCGATCGCCTCGGCGCCGCTGTTGCACAGGAACACGCGGTCCAGACCCGTGAGCTTCGCCAGCCGCGCCGCCAACTGCCCCTGGTGGGGATGATAGTAAAGATTGGAAAAGTGCAGCGCCCGCGCCGCCTGCCGGCGGATCACCTTGACGATGCGCGGATGCGCGTGGCCCAGCGCGTTCACGCCCAAGCCGGAAACAAAATCCAGGTAACGGCGCCCGCCGGTATCGTAAACCCAGCAGCCGCGCCCGCGCTCGCTCACCAGCGGATAGCGCGCATAGGTCTGCATCAGGTGCTTTCGCTCGAGTTTCGGGGGACTGAACATGAAGGGGAAACTATAACAGCGATTCCGCCTTCACGGGGCGACAACGGTGAGCGCGCCGGGGAACAGTTCCACGTCTACCGGCGTCTGGCCCGCGGGTTCACCGTCGGCGAAGATGTCCAGCGGGCGGTCCGCCTCCACCCGGACGCGCGTAGCCTGGAAGTAGGCCACCTCAGGATGGCGTAGGTGCAGGCCCCGGAAGACACCGGGGAAGCGGCAGAGCAGCTTCAAACGCGACATCTCGCGCACCACGCACAGGTCCAGCAGGCCATCGGCCATCGTGGCGCGCGGCGCTATGCGCATGCCGCCGCCGAAACTGGGCCCGTTGGCGATGGCGGCCAGCAGCAGGCGGCCGTCGAAGCGGCCGCCGTCGCTTTCGATGCGGACTGACGGAGGGCTGAACTCCACGAGCGCGCGCAGCATCGCGTAGACATACATGGCCGTGCCGCCGAGGCGCTGGTGACGATTGGCGATACGGTTGGCATGGGACGCGAGGCCGAGACTGGCGACGCCGATAAAGTAACGCCCGGCATTCCCCGCCATGCCCACGCTCGCCATGTCCAACGCGCGCGTGCCGCCGGCGAGCGCCAGCCGCGCCGCATCCAGGGCCTCGAGCGGCAGGCCGAGGCTGCGCGCCAGGTCGTTGCCGCTGCCCAGCGGGATGATGCCCAGCGCCGCCGCGGTTCGGGCCACGCCGTTCAGGACATAATGGACCGTGCCGTCACCGCCGCCGGCGATGATCCGCGCGCAGCCGCCTTCGGCGGCCCGCCGCGCGCGCTGCTCGGCTTCGGCGCCCGACGCCGTCTCGATAACCTCGGCGCCTGCCTCGACACACAACTTCCCGACCAGCGCCAACTTCGCGCGGCTGCGGCCCCGGCCGGCCGCGCGGTTCATCAGGACAACCGTCTGCATCAGAGAGTTTGTGGAATCACGACTCGCTTGGAGCGCCGTCCGACCTGGACCAGCATCTCACCGGCCGCCGACCCCAGGATCATGGACTGCTCGCGGTTGCCGTTGATGTATACGCTGCCGGCCTTAATTTTACGCCCGGCGTCGCTGACCGAATCCGCCAGCCCGATTTTCGCCAATAACTTGTCGAGCTTCATGGGAAAGACGGCGTCTTCGAGCGTGATCGTCTCCACATCGGTGGGCAGCTCCTGGCGGCGGAAGACGCGGTTGAACTCCTCGCCGGCGGCTTCGGCTGCTTCGGCCGCGTGGAAACCGGCGACGATGCGCCGCGCCAGGTCCATCTTGGTTGCCATCGGGTGGCGGCTGCCGCGCTCGACTTCGAAGCGCAGCGCGTCAATCTCCGGCACGCTCAGGTCGGTGAGCAGCTCGTAGTAGCGCCACATCATAGTGTCGGAGATGGACATCACCTTGCCGAACATCGCCGCCGGCGGCTCGGCGATGCCGATGGCGTTGTTCAGCGACTTGGACATCTTCTGCACGCCGTCCAGTCCTTCCAGGATCGGGAGGGTGAGAACGATCTGGGAGGGTTGGCCGTACTCGCGCTGGATTTCACGGCCCACCAGCAGGTTGAAGGTCTGATCGGTGCCGCCCATCTCGACGTCGGTCTTGAGCGCCACTGAATCATAGGCCTGCGCCAGCGGATAGAGCAATTCGTGCACGGAGATGGGCTGGCCGGCCTTGTAGCGGCGCGCGAAATCGTCGCGCTCGAGCAGGCGCGCCACGGTGTAACGCGAGCAGAGCCGGACCCATTCCTCGCCGCTCAGCTTGCTCAGCCAACGGCTGTTGAAGTCCACCACGGTCTTTTGCGGATCGAGGATCTTGAACACTTGCGCCTTGTACGTCTCGGCGTTGCGCTCGACGTCGGCTTGGGTCATCGGCGGGCGCGTGACGTTGCGGCCGCTGGGGTCGCCGATCAGTCCCGTAAAATCGCCGATCAGGAAAACGACGGTGTGGCCGAGGTCCTGAAAGTGCCGCATCTTCCGCAGCACGACGGTATGGCCGAGGTGCAGGTCAGGCGCGGTAGGATCGAAGCCGACTTTCACGCGCAGCGGGCGCCCCTCGCGCGCGCTCTGCTCCAGCCGTGCGCGCAATTCCTCCTCGCGCACGATCTCGGCGGCGCCCTTGCGCAGGTAGGCGAGCTGCTCGTCTACCGACTGGGGCACGGACTTCGGCGGGGGCTCGGACATCGCTACCAATCTATCTCTTTCGGCGCTTCGAAAACCACCAGCGAACCTGGCTTCATCACGTCGCCCTGCTCCTCGACGGTGAGGAACAGGTGGAACTTGCGCAGCGGCGTCAGGGTCTGGATCTCGCCCTTGCCGTTTTCGACGCGGACCTGGCCGACGTTGATGACGTGAGCACGGTCCGGCGTGGCCACCCACACCACGTAGCGGGTAAATGCTGGACCGTATGCCGAGGGCTCCGGCCCCTGGACCTTCAAGATAATCTTGTCGTTTCGATCGTAGGTAAGCTCGACGCGCAGGGTCGCCTGGCCGCCCCTGGCCGCCGGCAGCGGATTCAGCTTGATGTTGCGCGCACAGCCGGTCAGCGCCAGCATCAGCAGGAATGTGGCACAGGCATTCCTGCCTGCGCACTCAGCGCGTGACCACACGGCGGCCCTCGATCCGCACGCCATCGTTCAACACAAGGTTGATGGCCTCGGAATAGGCGCGATGCTCTTGGCGCAGAATGCGCGCCGAGAGCGCTTCCACTGTATCCCCGGCCAGCACCGGGACGCAGGCCTGCAAGAGGATCGGCCCATGGTCCAGGAATTCGTCCACGAAGTGCACCGTGCAGCCGGTGACCTTCACGCCGTGATCGAGTGCCTGGCGCTGCGCTTCCAGGCCGGGGAAGGCCGGCAGCAACGAGGGGTGAATGTTCAGGATGCGGCCGGAAAACTCGCGGATGAAGAACGGGCTCAGCAGCCGCATGAAGCCGGCCAGGCAGACCAGGTCCACTCGCTTTTCCTTGAGTGCGGCGGCCACTCCGCGGTCATACACATCGCGCTCCAGGCCTTTCGAGGGAAGAAACACGGCGGGCAGGCCGCGCGCGCGCGCGCCGGCCAGTCCCGGGGCGTCCTCGCGGTTCGAAACCACCAGCGCGATCTCCGCCCTCTGGTTGCCGGCGGCGATGCGGCCGGCGGCAACGCTGTCGGCGATGGCCTCGAAGTTCGAGCCGCGCCCGCTGAGAAGAATGCCCAGCCGCCCGTTCTCTTCAGGGCGGCGGGATTGCTGGACGCCGGTTCCGGCAAGCGTCAAAACGTCAGCCCTGTGCGCGCCCAGCGGGTCTTCGAAAAAAAGTTAGTGGCCACCGACGCGTAAAAGCGCGCGCGGTTCACCGCGCCCTCGCGCAGCCAGGCGTCGCTCGGCGCTTCGTACGACCAGTAAACCATCAGCGGGGACCCGACGATGTTGTGCTCCGGCACGGCGCCCCAGAAGCGGCTGTCGTGCGAGTTGTCGCGGTTATCGCCCATCACGAAGAACTGGCCGGAGGCTACGGTGATCGGCCCGTAGTTCTCACGCAGGCCCGGGTTGGTGTGGGTGACGTAGGGCTCGTCGAGGCGCCGCCCGTTCACGTAGATCTGGCTGCGCAGGATCTCCAGCCGGTCGCCGGGCAGCCCGATCACGCGCTTCACGTACACCAGCGCGGGGTCGCGCGGGTAGCGGAAGGCGACGATATCCTGCCGTTTCACCCGGCGGATCGCCGGCAGCTTCCAATCGGAAAACGGAATGTGCGGGCCGTAAAGGAGCTTGTTGAGGAAGACATGGTCGCCCACCAGGATGGTTCGTTCCATCGAGGCGGTGGGGATGATGGTGGCCTCGCCGATAAAGGTGCGGATGAAAAAAACGATCAGCAGCACCGCCAGCAGCCAGCGGAGATTGGCCAGCAACACGGCGCCGCGGCGCGGCCCCGCGCGGCGGCCGGCGTGCTGTGGCGCGGCAGGGCCGCCTTCCGGGGCTTCCGGTGCGGCCACCGCGTCATCCGCGCGTTGCTGAGCAGCGCCATTGGTGGCGGGGATCTGCCCGGCGGCGCCGTTGCCGCCGGCGGCCGCGGCGAATGCCTGGGCCGCCCGGCCTTTAGTTTCGCTTTCCAACCCCGGTCTCCAGTTCCAGATTCACCAGCTCGGTAGGATACCGTCCCGTGTAGCAGGCATTGCAGAAGCGGCCGTCGGTATCCTCGACGGCCTCGCGCAGGCCCTTCAGCGAAAGATAAGCGAGTGAATCGGCATTCACGAAATCGCGAATTTCCTCCAGGCTCTTGTTGGCGGCGATCAGCTCGCGCTCGCTCGGCGTATCCACGCCATAGTAACAGGGGGAAACGGTGGGCGGACAGGAGACGCGCATGTGCACCTCGCGGGCGCCGGCTTCGCGGATCATACGCACGATCTTCCGGCTGGTGGTTCCCCGCACAATGGAGTCGTCCACCAGGACCACGCGCTGGCCCTCGAGGATGGTGCGCACCGGATTCAGCTTCAGCTTGACGCCGAAGTCGCGGATGGCCTGTTGCGGCTCGATGAAGGTGCGGCCGACATAGTGGTTGCGGATCAGCCCGAACTTCAGAGGGATGCCGCTTTCGCTGGAGTAGCCCAGTGCGGCGGCCACGCCGGAGTCCGGCACCGGCACCACGATATCGGCGGCGACGGGAGCCTCGCGCGCCAGCAGGCGTCCCAGCCGCTCGCGCGATTCATGGACGGGGCGGCCGAAGACGGTGCTGTCGGGCCGGGAAAAATAGACGTGCTCGAAGACGCAGTGTTGGCGCGGCATCGCCGGTGTGAACCGCACGCGGTTGATGCCGGCCGAATCGGCGATCACCATCTCGCCGGGCTCGACTTCGCCCTCATAGGCGGCGCCTAACAGGTCGAAGGCGCAGGTTTCCGAGGCGAAGACCACGCCGCCGTCCAGGCGCGCGAAACTGAGCGGACGGAAACCGCGCGGGTCGCGCACCGCGATAATCCGCTCGCGGGTCAACAGCAGGATCGAGTAGGCGCCTTCCACCTGCTGCAGCGCTTCGGACAACGCGTCCACCAGCGAGCGGCAGCGTGATTCGGCGATCAGGTGCAGCACCACTTCGGTGTCGCTGGTGGTCTGGAAAATCGAGCCGCGCTTCTCGAGACGCCGGCGGATCTCCGGCGCGTTCACCAGGTTGCCGTTATGCGCCACCGCCAGCAGCCCCTTGTTACAGTCCACCGTCAGCGGCTGCGCATTGACCAACGATGTGTCGCCGGCGGTGGAATAACGCGTGTGGCCGATGGCCATCGAGCCCGGCAGCGACTGCAGCACCGCCTCGGTGAATATCTCCGACACCTGGCCCATGCTCTTGTGCGAGCGCAGCACCAGTCCGTCGCTGGCGGTGATGCCGGCGCTTTCCTGGCCGCGGTGTTGCAGCGCATACAGGCCCAGGTACACAAGCTTCGACGCCTCGGGCTGGCCGAAGACGCCCATCACGCCGCACTCTTCGCGGAACTTGTCGAATTGGATCACCTTTGACACCGGTTACCCCGACCGCGACCCCTGGAACACTACTTGCCGGCTTTGAGCAGATGTTCGAGCGACCCCTCCCAAGGCTTCCGGAACTCCTCGACGAAGCCGTGGACCGCCCGATTCCCGTTCACGGTCAACGAGAACACTCTTTCCTGCGTCGTGCCCAGACGCACTACGCTCACCTTGTATTGTGCCGCAATCGAATTGGCCGCTTCAAGGCGATTCTCAGCGGCCGAGACGACGATGCGCGAAGCGCACTCGCCGAAAAGGACCAGGCGGGCGTCGAGGGATGACGGGAAGGACGCTTCCAGCCCCACGCCGTCAAACGAGGCTTCCGCCAGCGCAACGGCCAGCCCGCCATCGCTCAGGTCATGCGCCGACTCGATGATGTCCTGGCGCGCCAGATCGCGGCAGCAGGCCTGCACGTTGCGCTCTTCGTCCAGGTCGAGGGCGGGCGGCAGGCCCCACACGGCGCCGAGCACCGTGCGCGCGTATTCACTCGATCCCAGCCGGACTAGGGCGTCGGCGTTGGCGGCGGTGTCGTCAGCGGCGGTGGAGGCCGGCGGAAGCCCGCCGAGCAGCAGCACCGCGCGGCCCGGAGCGCGAAACCGGCTGCCCAGAGGCGTCCGGCCCTTTTCCAGCAGCCCGACGATGCCGATCACGGGCGTGGGATATATGCCCTCCCCCAGCGTCTCGTTGTAGAAGCTGACGTTGCCGCCGGTGATCGGTGTCTGGAGGGCGCGGCAGGCTTCGCCCAGGCCCTCCACCACTTCGGCAAACTGCCACATGATCTCCGGCTTTTCCGGGTTGCCGAAGTTCAGGCAGTTGGTGGCGGCCACGGGCCGCGCGCCGGTCGAGCTAACGTTGCGGCAGGCCTCGGCCACGGCCAGGCGCGCGCCCAGGCGCGGATCGAGGAAACAGTAGCGCCCGTTGCCGTCGAGCGCCATGGCCAGGCCGCGGCCGGTTTCCTTCAGGCGCAGCACCGCGGCATTGCCGCCGGGACCCATCACGGTGTTGGTGCGCACCATCGAGTCGTACTGCTCCCAGATCCAGCGCTTGGAAGCGATGGTGGGCGAGGCCAGCAGGATCTTCAACTCGGCGGAGAAATCGGCCGGCCCGTCGAGAACGCCCGGAGGCGCCGTGGCCGGAACGGTGTTCTGGCGTGGCTTCCGGGGGCGCGCATAAACGGGCGCTTCGTCGGTGAGCGCGGCGTTGGGGATGTCGGCCACTACCTCGCCATGCTCCCGAACACGAAGCCGCCCGTCGCCGGTCACCACGCCGATCTCCACCGCGTCGAGGCCCCACTTGCGGAAAACCGCGATGACTTCCTGCTCGCGGCCGCGCTCGGCCACCAGCAGCATCCGCTCCTGCGACTCGCTGAGCATGATCTCGTAGGCGGACATGCCCGATTCCCGCTGCGGCACGCGGTCGAGTTCGATTTCGACGCCTGTGCCGGCGCGGCCGCCCATCTCGCAGGTGGAGCAGGTGAGGCCGGCGGCGCCCATGTCCTGGATGCCGACAATCGCGCCGGTCCGCATCGCCTCCAGGCAGGCTTCCAGCAGCAGCTTTTCCAGGAACGGATCGCCCACCTGGACATTCGGCCGCTTCTGCTTCGACTCTTCGCTGAACTCGGCCGAGGCCAGCAGGGATGCGCCGTGGATGACGTCGCGGCCGGTCTTGGCGCCGGCGTAGATCACCGGGTTGCCCGGCCCGCCGGCGCGCCCGAAGAACAGCGATTTCGCGGGAGCCACGCCCAGCGCAAAGGCATTGACCAGCGGGTTCGAGCTGTAGCAGGGCTCGAACACGGCTTCGCCGCCCACGGTGGGCACGCCGAAGCAGTTTCCGTAATGGGCGATGCCGCTCACCACGCCCTCGAGGATGCGCCGGTTGCGGGCGGCCGCGTTGTCGTTGGCGATCGGCCCGAAGCGAAGTGAGTCCATCACCGCGATGGGCCGCGCGCCCATCGTGAAAATATCGCGCAGAATGCCACCCACGCCGGTGGCCGCGCCCTGGAACGGCTCGACGAAACTCGGATGGTTGTGCGATACGATCTTGAAGGCGCACGCCCAGCGCTCGCCGCTGTCATCCTCGCCTATGTCAATAACGCCGGCGTTTTCGCCCGGCCCCTGCAACACGTGCTCACCGCGCGTGGGCAAGTCTTTGAGCAGCAGCCGGGAGCTCTTGTAGCTGCAATGCTCGCTCCACATCACGCTGAAGATGCCCAGCTCGGTCAGGGTCGGCTCGCGGCCGAGCAGCCGTAGGATATTCCCGTATTCCTCGGAAGTGATCTGGTGCTGAGCGACCAGCTCGGGAGAAATTACGGCGGGAGAGATCACGCTCACGGGAGTGTTCGATCCCGCGCCGCTCACCGGAGTTGAAGCGCGGGTTGAGGATCCGGCCGGTGGACCCGCTCGACGTGGGCGGCCATCGAGCGGAAAAGGAACAGGCCGTCGGTGGATCCCAGCAGCGCGTCGCTGGCGCGTTCGGGGTGCGGCATCATGCCCAGCACGTTGCCTCCTTCATTCACGATGCCGGCGATGCTCGCCACCGATCCGTTGGGATTCGCCTCCGCCGTGAGGTCGCCCGCGGCGGTCGAATAGCGCAACGCCACCAGCCCGTTCCCCTCCAGCCCGCGCAACGTCGCCTGGTCGCAGAAGTAGTTCCCCTCGCCGTGCGCTATCGGCATGGCCAGCACTTGGCCGGGCCGGCACAGGTTTGTGAACGGAAGCCCGGTGTTTTCCACGCGGAGGTGGACCTGGCGGCAGACAAACTTCAAGCTGGCGTTTCGCAGCATGGCGCCGGGAAGCAATCCGGCCTCCAGCAGGATCTGGAACCCGTTGCAAATACCCAACACCAAGCCACCGCCGTCCGCGAACCGCCGGACGGCAGCCATCACCGGCGAAAACCTCGCGATCGCGCCGGTGCGCAGGTAGTCCCCGTAGGAAAAACCGCCGGGCAGGATCACTGCGTCGGCCCCCTGCAGGTCTTCCGACTGGTGCCAGATGAAATCAACAGGCTGGCCCAACTGCGACCGAATGGCCTGAAGGGCGTCATCATCGCAGTTGCTGCCGGGGAAAACAATAACGGCGAATCTCATGGTTCTGCCGTTATGGTACTCCAAAGGCAGTGCTGCCGCAACCAACCTGCCGCGGGGCCGCAGGAAAAGCGGCGGCGGCGGCGAACCGCCAACCTGGCGGATTCGTCCGCCAGGTTACCGCCGCTTTTCATACGGCAACAATTAGATTAGATCGTGGCTTCCGGTGCGGCCGGAGGACGCCCCGGTCGGCGGCGACCGTTACCCGGAGGACGCCCCGGTCGGCGGCGACCGTTACCTGGAGGACGGCCCGGCGGCCGACCCGGTCCACGGCGGCCGGAACCCGGTGGCCGACCCGGTCCACGGCGGCCCGGAGGACGCCCCGGTCCTCGACGGCCTGGTGGACGCCCCGGTCCACGACGGCCTGGCGGCCGTCCTGGTCCTCGACGGCCCGGAGGACGGCCGGGGCCACGGCGGCCCGGGGACGGCCCCGGCGGCCAATGGCATCCAGGCGCTCGAGGGCGAGAATCGCCTCCTCCAGATGATCCCGTTTTTCGCGAAGGTCTTGCAGAACCTTTTGAATATTCATAACTCGCGCAATCTAAAAGGAAAATGGGACAATGTCAACCAAAAAAGTTGGCACCTGGGGGAGGGACGGGAGGACTCACAGGGCGGGAGGTGGACCGGCGAGGCCCGTTTGCCTTCCCATTCTGCCTTTACTACTGAAAATAAAAGACTTTCTGGTTCAATTCCGAAGGGACGAGGCCCGGTCCGGGACCGTTTCCTCGCGGTCCCGCGTCTGGGAATTCCGGCTCCGCCGCTTGATTTCGATGTTCAGACGCTTGATCTTCTGGTTGAGGGTCGAAAGGGGCACCTGGAACCGCTCGGCGGCCTCGGTCTGGCTCCCGTTGGTCTTTTCCAGCATGTCCGCGATCACGCGGCGCTCGCACTCGTCGAGAATCTCAAACAGCGTAGCGTCCGGGCGGGTCTCCATGAAGGGAAACAGGCGCCGGACTTTACCAGTCTGTTCCATGAGGGATTCGGGCAACAGAGTGGGATCCACGACGGTGTCCCGCGAGAGGACCACGGCCCGCTCGACGACATTCTCCAGTTCGCGGACGTTGCCGGGCCAGTCGTGATCCATCATGTGACGCATCGCTTCGGGAGCAAAGCGGCGCAGCGGTTTTTCGTTCTCGGCGCAATACTTCTTGAGGAAGTGCTCGGTGAGCAGGGGGATGTCTTCCTTGCGCTCGCGCAGGGGTGGCAGCGCAAAGGCGATCACGTTCAAGCGGTAGTAGAGGTCTTCGCGGAACTTCCCTTCGGCCACCATCGCGCGCAGGTCCACATTGGTCGCGGCGATGATGCGCACGTCCACGCTGAGCTGCTCAGTGGAACCGAGTGGCGTGAATTCGCGCTCCTGGATCACCCGCAGCAGCTTGGCCTGTGTTTCCAGGCCGATGGTGCCGATCTCGTCGAAGAAAATCGTGCCCTGGTCGGCGACTTCGAAAAAGCCTTTCTTGGAAGCCACGGCGCTGGTGAACGCGCCCTTGACGTGGCCGA
>JBKKAI010000512.1:0-4551 GCA_046714815.1 Terriglobia bacterium
AATTTATCATTGACGATTTTGTCATTGACGATTGGGCGAGGGTTTTCAATCGTCAATGACAAAATCGTCAATGGCAAAATCCGGTCAGACTCGTTCCTGGTAGGTTCCCTCGGTGGTGTTGACGCGGATCTTGTCGCCGGTGTTGACGAAGGGCGGCACCTGAACCAGCAGCCCGGTCTCGAGCTTGGCCGGCTTCATCACGTTCGAGGCGGTGGAGCCCTTCAGCCCCGGCTCCGTCTCGACGACCTCCAGGTCAACCGACATCGGCAGTTCGACGCCCACCGGGCTGTCGTTGTAGAACTCCACCTGGATTTTCAGGTTGGGGATCAGGTATTCCACCGAATCGCCCAGCGTGTCCCGCTTCAGGTGGATCTGCTCGTAGCTCTCGGTGTTCATGAAGTAGTAATCGTCGCCGTCCCGGTAAAGGAATTCCATCTCATGCTCGTCGAGGATGGCGCGCTCGACGCGGTCCTCCGAGCTGAACTTGAAGTCAATCATCGAGCCGCTGCGCAGGTTGCGCATCCGGGCTTGAACGAAGCCGCGCTTGTTGCCGGGGGTGCGGTGGGAAACGCTGAAGATGGTGAACAGGTCGTCGTTGTGCTTGATGACCACTCCGGGACGTAGCTGTGTCGCCTGAATCATGAAACGAACGCTCCTCTATGCATGGGGAACCTGGGGACCTCTTAACCCAACTGGGTTACAACGAGGGCCTGACGCTACCCGCGGGGAATTCTCAATTATAGCCGGGAAAGGGCGATGAAGCACAGGCATTCCTGCCAGGCGGGTGCGCGACATGAAGTGTGGGGCGGCCTTTCAGGCAGCCGGCTTATAGCCGGCTGCGAACGCGAGCGGTGGCCAGGTTCGCGTATATAATGTTCGGCAGGGTTATGCGCATCATCTTCCGGCGGAGGCGCGCGCTCGTGGAGCCCCGCTCCTCGCCCGGTAGCGGCGGAGGCGGTTTCGCCACGCCCGACGGCAGTCCTCGCGGCATTCCGATCTATCGGGCTCCGCGCCTCCTGGTAGCGTGGCGGCCACGCTTCGCCGATTTTCCCGACAACCTGCGCGCGCTGGCGGCGCCCCGCCGCGTCACGCCGGCGATGCTGAAGGGCTTCGCGGTGCCGCTGGGCGGCGGCGCGATGCGGCCGCGGTCGTTCGGGCTGTCGGCGGCCGTACACCTGATGGCGCTGGCGCTTCTGGTCGGCCTGCCGTTTCTGCTCGGGCGCGGACGCCCGGCGACTCCGGAAGAGATCGCGCGGATGCGCCATCAGAAGCTCACCTGGTATTTCTACAACGACGAGCTGCCGCGGATTTCGCCCGAGCCCGGGAAGGGCGAGAAGCGCTCGGAGGCGGGTGGGCGGCGGCCCGGCCCGGCGCCGCGCGGCGCCACCGAGTTTCAGTCGCAGGTGATCATCTCCAACCCGCCCGAGGCCGACAACGCGCGGCAGACGATCGTGCAGCCCGACACGCCGAACATCCGCATCACCCAGGACGTGCGCATACCGAATGTGGTGATGTGGGCGCAGCAGACGGCGCGGCCGTCGCTGGAACTGTTGCCGGCGCCCTCGGTGCAAGTCAACCAGGCGCCGCGGCTGCTGGTGCCTCCCGACATTGTGCGGCCCGCGCCGCCGGTGGACCCGCAGGCGCTGGCCGTGCGGCGCGAGCTGAAGGATCTGGCCGCCGCGAAGATTGCCCCGGGAGTGGCCACGGTGGAACCGCCGGCCCCGGACGTGCCGAACCTCGAGCAACACATCGCCAACCTGAAAGTGGCGGCCGCGCTGTCGCCGAACCCGATCCCGCGGCTGGCGCTTCCGCCGGCGACCACCGCGCCGGTGACCCAGAGCGCAGCGGCGGCCCGTGCGGACGCGGCGGATAACCCGCCGGCTTTGCGGCCCGCCGAGCCGATTCCGTCCTCGCCGGCAGTGCCCGGCGGCGGCAGCGCCGGCGCCGGGCGGCTGATTGCGCTCGGCGTGGACCCGGCGCCACCGGGCGGCGGGATTTCGGCGCCGCCGGGAAACCGCTCGGGAAGCTTCAGCATCGGGCGCACCGGTGAAACTTCCGGTACGGCCGGGGGCACGCCCAACGGCTCGCCGGCGGGCACTCCCGGGGCCGGCGCCGGCGGACCGGCTCCGGCCGGGGATGCCACCGGGGAAGGAGCCCGCAGCGGGACCGGAGCGGGCGAGGGCGCGCGCCACTTGGCCGACATCCGCGTCCCTGGGCTTTCCATCGCGGGCGGTGTGCGGCCGCCTTCGGCGGCGATCGGCCCGGTGGTCAGCGGGCCCGTCAAGACGGCGCCCGCGGCGCTTCCGGCCCCTCCGGCGCCCGCCAGGCCGGCGGCGAATCCCCATGCGCTCGCCGCGCTGATCGCGCGCGGGGCGCGCCCCCAGATTCCGCTTCCCGAGTGGGGACGCGGCGAGCGGCGCGCCGAACAGGGTTTCCTGCTGGGGAAAAAGATCTACACCGTCTACATCAACATGCCGAACCTGACCAGCCAGAGCGGAAGCTGGATCATGCGGTTCTCCGAGCTGGCCGACCGCGCGCCCGGCGGCGAAGAGTCGGACCTGAGCGCCCCGGTCGCCCGCCGCAAAGTGGACCCCGGCTATCATCCCGATGCCATCCGCGAGCGCGTGCAGGGCGCCGTGACGCTCTATGCCGTAATCCATCGCGACGGCAGCGTGAACTCGGTGCGCGTGGTGCGCGGCCTCGATCCCCGCCTCGACGAGCGCGCGGTAAAGGCGCTGCTGCGCTGGCAGTTCGATCCCGCCAGGCGCAACGGCAGCCCCGTGGATCTGGAGGCGCTGGTGCAGATCCCGTTCTCACTCAACGGCAACGGCGCTCCATTCTAGTCCGTGATTCCCAGCAGCTCGTTGAAGAAACCGACCAGGTACTTCCAGGCCAGGTAATAGATGGCCAGGGCGACGGGAAACATCGTCGCCACGATGGCCGGCGTGACGGACACATCGAGCGCCCACTGCAGCAGAATCCCGAGCGGAACCAGCAGCAACGCCAGGGCTGCGCCGTGCAGGCCGATGGGCAGGCGGCGCGGGCGCAACCCGAGGTAGAGCATGTTCCATGCGCCCCACGCGTTGGGGACCACGGCCATCGGGAAAACGATGACGCGCTCGAGCGCAACCGGCGGATCGTAAACGAACCTGGCGATGGAAAAGGCCGCCGCCGCGAACAGCAGAAAAATCGTCGGCGCCACGATTCCGGCCATGTAGGCGCGAAGATATGGGTGGTTGCTCATCAAAACCCTCCGTTGTGGCATAATGCTCCATTCTCCTGATAAGCCATGTCGGAAAAGGAATACGAGAAGAAGATATCCATCGTGGTCTTCGGAACCGATCGCAAGGGCGAGATGTTCCAGGAAGACACGTTTACGATTGTCGTGGCCCGCACCTGGGTGAAGGCGCGGCTTCGGCGCCAGTTGGAGCCCGGCGTCGAAGCGGTGCTGTTCAACAAGCAAAACGGCAACCAGGCGGAGTTCCAGGTGCAGGATACGCCGGCGCCGAACGAGGTGCGGTTCCTGCTGCGCGACCACACGGTGGACATCTGGCAGCTTGATTTCGGGATGCCGCCCGAGCCGGTCCCCGACGTGCGGCCGCAGCTCCACCTGGTGTGCATGCGCTGCGATACCCGCGTGGCGACGCCGATGGAGCAATACGAGCTGGAAAAGCTGGAGCGCACCGGCCACATCACGCGCCATTGCCCGGAGTGCGCCGCGGACACCGACTGGGAAAAGGAATCGGTGGCCCAGGCGCGCAAGGCGAGCGAAGCGGAGAAGGCGCGGACGCTCGAGCGCGAGCGGGCCGAGCACGAACAGCGCCGCCTCGCCGAGCAGGCAGGCCAGTCGCAGAAGGCAGTGGAAGCGGCGCTCGGCGCCGAATCCGATGCGCGCGCCGCGGTCGAGCGAATGCGGCTCGAGGCCGGCGCGGCCCAGGCCCAGGAGGCGCTGGAAAAGGCGCGTCACGCCGAGGCGGAGACGGCCGCCCGCGCCACGGCCGAAGCCGCGCGGCGCGCCGAAGCGGAACTGGCCGCGCACGCCGAGACCCAGTCGCGGGCCCAATCGAAGATCAAGCAGGAAGCCGAGCGCATCCCCAAGGCGGAAGCTTCGGTGAAGGCAGCCCTGGAAGGCGTGGAAAAGGCCACCAAGGAGGCGGCGACCACCACGCAGGTATCGGAAAAACTCCGCCGGGAGAGCGAAGAAGCGGAGCGACAGGCGGCGGAGGCCCAGCGCCGCGCCGATGAAGCGAAGCGGGCATTCGAGGAAGCGAAGGGCCGCGCCGACCAGGCGCAGCAGCAGGCGCGCGTTTTTACCCAGAAGCTGGACGAAGCCAGGTCTGCCGCGGATGCGGGCGCGCGCGCGGTGGAGGAAGCCCGCGCCGCGAAGGAGACGGCCGAACGGGAAGCGGAGCGGCTGGCGCGCGAAGGCGAAGCGGTTGTGCAGGCGCGTCTGGAAGCCGACCGGCAGACGGCCGAAAGCGCGCAGGCCGTGGCGAAAATGGCCGCCGCGGTCGAAAAGGCCGTCCGTGCCGCCGCCACCCAGTTGAGCCG
>JBKKAI010000513.1:0-2742 GCA_046714815.1 Terriglobia bacterium
GGATGAGGACGATCGAGAAATCATCAAGCAGCACGGCGCTGTCCGCAGCGTTCTGATTACCGATGACCAGCGCGGCGGTAGTGGCGGGCAGTAAACGTCTGCTGCACCGTGTAGTAGGGATTGGTGCCTCCCACCGGCGGGCTGCAGGTGAAGCCAGCGGCGGCCCCGCCATTCAGCGAGCACGTGGCGCTGGGGGCCGCATAAGGAGCCCCCCGCGAATTGGCGCGGAAGGTGACCCGGTAGGTGTCGCCCTCAGTCAGCCCGGCGATCGTCGTGGAGAGGCTCGAGACGAACTGGAGGAACGCGACATTCGCGCCCTGCGGCGTCGCGCCATTGTCGGCAAAAGGGCTGCCATTGGCGGGATTCAGCCCCACTCTGGTGGCCGCCGATGCGGTCCACCCGTTGATGACGCCGCCATTGCCGCTGGCATAGCCGGGCCAGACCGTGAACGTATTCGCCTCGAACCCGGCATTGGGAATGGCCTGCGCCGGGGCGGAGCGGTTCGCTGCGGCGAGCAAAAGCAGGGCACCCCAATCCCGATGATGCTTCGGAAAGAAATTTAATAAAGGTGTAGTTTTTTTGAGAGGATACACACCTATGGGGTGTATATGATGGCATGAGCAGGCCCGTTTTTTCCAAAATCACCAGTCACGTCGACATCGCCCTCCAGACAGCCGAGAACGTTACCGCTCATGGTGGTGCCGTGATCATCGACGCTCTGGCCCGCGATTTTGGGCTCTGGGACCGCATCAAAGCCCTCAACCTGCTGGATCATCGCACTGACAAGTCCCGCGGATTCAGCCCGGAGGTCTTCGTCGCGCAGATCGTCCTGAGCTTCTGCACCGGAGGCATCAACATCGAAGATGCCGGTCGTCTGGCCGGTGACACCGCCTTTGGCCAGCTCGTCGGGCTGCCCCGCATGGCGGATGCTTCCACCATCAATCTCTGGCTCAACCGCCAGACCCGCGAAGGCAGCGACGCTCTCTGGAAGATCATCCGTGAATTCGTGTCATGGGTCATCGCAAGAGCGCCCAAAGAGCGCATCCTCCGCAAAGGCAAGCTCGGCGTTTTTTTCGACGACACGCAAGTCGAAGTCGAGGGACACCACTTCGAAAACACCGCCAAAAACTACGAGGGCGATATCAGTTATTCGTGGCAGACGTTCTGGACCGGTCCGTTCATTGCCGCGGCCCGGATGGACAAAGGCAGCGTGGACCCCAGCCTCCACCTTGCCTTCCTGCTCGACGATGCCAAAGCTCTCTGGGAACCCTTCGCCATAAAGGGCGACGCGCACTTCTACGCCGACAGCGGCTCGAGCGCCGGCAAGTATCTCAACAAGATCGACCAGCGTGGCTGGGGATGGAGCGTTAGCTATAACAAATGGACCGGAGTCCTCGACAAGCTCGCTGAAGCCACACCCGACGACCAGTGGAGCCCCGTGATCAACGCCATCGGTCGCAAGGGAGAAGCGATCATCGAACAGCACACATGGGTGCGCCATCAGCCCGGAGAAGACTGCCTGCGCGGTCATGACTTCGCCTGCGTGCGCTACCGTGCCGCCGACGGCGGAGACCTCCTGTGGCGCTACGCCTACATTGCGTGGGGAGAACCCGGCGGACGCCCGGCCCCCGCTCACCGGCCCGAGGCCGCGCGCGAAGCCTTTCCAGCGCATCACCACAAAGGCGCGCTCGAACACGGCTTCACCAACTTGCTCAGCGACCTTGATCTGCACCGCCCGCCGTGCAGCCGGTTTGCCGCCAACGAAATGTGGTATGCCCTCGGCGCCCTCGCCCACAATCTGCTGCGGGCCGTGCAAATTCTGCACATGGAACCCGGTCAGCAGGCGCAGCGGCTGCGGCAGGTGATGCGCTGGTGGATGACCGTCCCGGTGAAACTCAGCCGGCACGCGCATCGGACCAGCGCGCGCTACTTTGTGCCCAAAGCCACCCTGACGTGGTGGCGGGTGATGATGGAGAAAGTCTGGCCGCGGCGCCCGCGGGGCCGGCCGGCCGGGAGCGGGTAGGACCGCCGCCCTCCGTCCGGTCACGAGCCAAAATCTCCGGGCCACCCGCCGCGAGACGCCGCCGGTCCGGACCCTCGTGCCCGCTTGGAGCGAAAACCGGTGCTGTCCCCGCCGGAAACGCACCCGCCAGTGCCGCCGGACCCCTGCGCGCCTCCACCGGACCCGGAAAAACCGGCGGAGCGACCATGCAACGCCGGACCTAACTTATTACCATACGGCCGAACCGGGCTTTAGGACCCTATCATCAGGATTGGGGCAAGTCCAGGACAGCCACCAACCCGATGGTGATGGGCACCAGCCCTATGAGCATCCACCGTCCGGGGACCTCGATGGCGGCCATGGCGGCGTCTTCGCTGCCACTTTTGCCTTTCGTGCTGCGAAACGCTCCGGCGATGCTCTTCCATTGAAATCCAAGCGAGACGAGGCTGGCGACAACCATGAGAGCGGTTCCGCCCCACACGCCCCAGCGGAAAAGAGCGGTCACTGGACCATCCGGCGTTTGAGAAATCTTGACGGCGCTGTGTTCTATCAAAGCTGGACCGAGTCCGTAGTGCAAAATGGCGGAGCCGAGCAGCATCGAGAGGGATGCCCGCAGGCCTACGATCATGCCCGCGCCAATGGTGAGGAGCGACGGATCGAATTTGAACTCGGCGAACTTCACGGCGCCCAGCGTCGCGGGGTGATAAACTTGAAATTCCTGGATCCAGTTGCTGAACTTG
>JBKKAI010000514.1:0-3981 GCA_046714815.1 Terriglobia bacterium
TTCCGGGTCGTTATTTTACCCGGCGTTCCCTCGCCGTACCTACGTTTCTTAACGCCTTGTACCTGGGGGAGCTGGCGTCGAGCGCGCCCGAAGCACCCTTGATGGGAGGCAGGATGATGTCGCTGAGCTTCCGCAATGCCGCGAACTGCTCGGCGTTGAAGAAACGCGGCGCCATCTCCGCCGCATCATCGGCCAGCGCAGTTTCGATCCTTGGAATCTCGGCGGCGGCCAGCGGGGCCTGATTCCCAGGCGCAACCGGCTGCTGAGCGACTAATGCGGGCGCCGCCGGCGCGACGACCATGGCCTGAAGAAAACGCCTGCGTTTCATTGGCTTTGCCCTTTCACCTGACCGACGTAACTAGAAGATCAGCTTCAACGCCACCTGGACCTGGCGTGAACCCACTCCGAGGCCGCTGATGATGCCGTTGGAGGTGTTGCCGAGTTGAGCGGTGGGCGCCGAAAACTGCGTGGTGTTGAAGGCGTTGAAAGCTTCGGCGCGGAACTGTGCGTTGAAGCGGTTCTCGGAGAAGCGGAAGTTCTTAAAGACCGAAAGGTCCCAGTTGCTCTGGCCGGGGTTGCGAACATCGGGCAAGGTACGGCCCAGGTTGCCGAAAGTGAAGGCCGGGGAGAAGCTGAATACCGAGGTGTCGAACCATTGCCGTATCTGGTCATCCTTGCTGCGGCCGCCCGAAGCGATGTAGGCCGAGGACCCATTGTTATTCGGGCGTTGGCCCGAGGAGCCGAGTCCGGTGTTGTTCTGGTTTTGGGTCAGGATGATCGGTGTTCCGGTCTGGAAGGTAACAATGCCGTTCACCTGCCAGCCGCCGACCGCCCACTCGGCCACGCGGGGCAGGCCCGCGCCGAACTTCCGGCCACGGCCGAAGGGCAGGTCATAGTTGAGGCTGACGACGAGGCGCTGCGAAACGTCCTGCGTGGAAACGGCGCGCTCGCACTTGCGGCAATAGAAATTCTGCTTGTTGCCGGCGGGGCCGAGAAAAGTGACCACCTGCGAAGCGTCGTCAATCAGCTTTCCGGCCGTGAAGCTGGCCAGCAAGCCCAAGCCATGGGAAAAGCGCTTTTCGGCGCGCGCGGTCAGGGAGTGATAGATGGAGTTGGCCTGCGGCTTGCGGAAACCGTTGAGGGAAGTGTACTGCGGGTAGGGCCGCAACAACTGGGCGCGGGTAACGGTGGACCGGCTCATGGTGGAGTTGGGATTGGTGATGACGCCGAAGAAGGGATTGGCAACCAGGTCATTCAGCGAGTTGCCCAGCGAGAACAATTCCGGAGGCAACTGGTTGTAGGTCATGTTGCCTTCGCCGTCTATGAGGTGATTGCCTTTGCTGCCGAGATAGCCGGCCTCGAGGACGATGTTGCCGCCCATTTCCCGCTGGACGTTGAAGTTCCACTGCTGGATGACGGGGTTGACGAAATCCACGAAGAAGCTCTCGCCGACACCCAGGCCGAGATTGGTCGCGGCGCCGCCGAATTGGCCGCCGGTGCCGGGCGGGAAGTTGAAGCCGTCGGGATAGGGGTTGCGCAGGAAGTTGATGGGAGTGCGGCCATCGAGGGAGACGATCATGTTGGTCGAGCCGCGGTAGCCTTCCATACCGGCCGAGCCGCTGCTGCCGGCTGCCTGCATCACCGAGCCGGCGTACATCAAGCCGTAGGCGGAGCGCAGGACCATCTTGCGGCCGAGCTTGTAGGCAAAGCCGAAGCGGGGTCCGAAGTTGTTGAGATCGGTCGGCGTCTGGTGGCGGTTTTCGGCGTCGGTGAACTTCATGGCTCCCACCAGGTTCGGGAAGCCTGCCACGCGGCCGGCGATGGGCGACGGTGCGCTGAGATCGAAGTAGCTGTAGCGGTTGTAGCGCTCGGATCGCGGAACGTCGGCGTCCCAACGCAGGCCCATGTTGATGGTGAGGTTGGTGGTCAACTTCCAGTCGTCCTGGATGTAGAGGCCCCAGTAGGAACTGGCGGAGGCGGGTTTCGGGTCATGCGAGACAGCGCCGCCGTTGGGGACGCCGATCAGCAGCGAGGCGAGAGCGAAGCCCTGGACGCCGCTGGCCGCCACCGGATTGCGCTGGGTCCACTGCTGGGTGAAGCTGTAACTACCGGCGGGATTGCCGAGTTGGAGGAAGTTCAGCAGCAGCTTGCGGTATTCGATTCCGGCCTTGATCGTGTGGCCGGACAGGACCTTGGTGAAATCGCCGTGGACGACGTGGGAATTCGGACGGAAGTCAAGCGTGGTAAACGTCGCCTGGCCGAGCGAGGAGAGGCCGGTGATGTCGAAGCGGGGAAACTCAAGGTTCTGAGTGGCGGCCTGGTCACGGATGGAAGAAGGGAAGCCGAGTTGGGTGGTGTCGAAGCCGGTGGAGAACGGGAACCGCACGTTCACGAAGCGGCCGAAACCATAGCGCACGCTGACAATGCTGGTGGGGCTGAGGGTGATGGTGTTGTCCCAGGAAACCGAGTAGTTGTCGGTGCTGGAGGGGCCATCCCCGGAGGGCGTGCCGAGGTTGCCGAAGAAATTGACCGGCGAGCTGTAGTTGCGGGACTTCGAGTAGCGTCCGAACATGCGCCATTTCTCACTGACGTTATGGTCGAGGCGGATGTCGTAGCGGTTGTCGCCGCTTTTGGCTTTGGAGCCGACAAAGAAGTTGTTGACCTGCGTGAACTGGCTCACGGGGTTGGCGTTGGCAGCGGGGAAGAACCTCATGAGGTTCCGGGCAACAGGGTCAATGCGGGCGTCAGGAATACGATTGTCGGCGAAAGCCTGGCGGATGAAGTTGCCCGAGCCGTCCGGGGCGGTGGTCAGCGGATCGTAGATGGTGATGAGCTGGCCGGCGGCGTTGCGCAGATTTGAAAAGTCGCCGCGCTTCCACTCCTCGAGCGGCACCGTGCCGGTGAAGTCCGAGGCGTTGCGGGTGCGGGTGCCCTGGTAGTCGAAGAAGAAAAAGCTGCGGTTCTTGCCGTTGTAAAGGCCGGGGACCAGGATCGGGCCACCGGCCGTTCCCCCGAACTGGTTGCGCTGGAGGGCCGCGCGCGGCGTACGATTTCGATTGCGGAAGAAGCCGTTGGCGTCCAGCTTCGAGTTGCGCAGGAACTCGAAGGCGGTGACATGGAAATCGTTGCCGCCGGACTTGGTGGCCACGTTGATGACGCCGCCGCCGGTGCGGCCGTATTCTGCGCTCAGCGCGTTGGTGATGACGCTGAACTCCTCAACCGCATCCACGCTGGGCGTAAAGGCCAGCGTATTGATCGAGACGTTGTTCTCCGGCAGGATGATCGAGGTGCCGTCAATGGTGATCTCACTGGTTGCGTTCCGGCCTCCACTGATCCAGGGCGTGGAGCCGCCTCCGGGGATGACGCCGGGCGTCAGCGCGGCCAGGGCAAAGGGGTTGCGCCCATTGAGCGGCAGGTCCAGGATGCGCTTGTTCTCGATGGTGGTGGAGATCGAAGACGTGCTGGTGGCCAGCGGCGGAGGGGCGTCGGTGACTTCGACCGTGGTCGCGATGTCGCCCACCTTGAGCTCAATGTCCACGACGCGAACCTGCGCCACGTCCAGCTTGACCCCGCTTTGCGAAGAACGCTGAAAGCCGGGGGCCTCGACAGCGACCCGATAGTCGCCCGGCAGCAGGAGCGGGGCGACGTAGCGGCCCTCCGCGTTCGTGGTGAGCTGGGTGGCGACGCCGGTGCGCTGGTTCGCGATCGTCACTTTTGCGTTGGCAACAACGCCGGTCGTGGCGTCGCGAACGATGCCCTGGATGGTTCCGGTTGTCGTTTGGGCGGAAGCAGAAATGGCAAGGCACAACGTTGCCGCCAGAAGCATTCGGATTGTACGCATGGTAACTAAACCTCCCCGAAGTCCCGATTGACGAGATGAGACACCCACACAAGCGAAGATTCCCTTGATGATACGGATTCTCCACCGAAGTCCGGCTTTGGTCAAGGGGTTATGAGGTGTGGCTCCGCATGGCCTACTTC
>JBKKAI010000515.1:0-3488 GCA_046714815.1 Terriglobia bacterium
CACCCGCACGATCACGGTGCCGGGGCGCGAGCCGGGCATCATCCAGTTCTCGCCCGACGGCGCCCGCGTTTTTGTGCTGAATCGCGTCTCGGGCACCGTGGACGTGATTGACAACGCCTCGCTATCGGTGGTTACCAGGTTCACGGTGGGCGCCGTGCCGACCGACATCGCCATCACCTCCGTCGGCCTGTACGCCTACATCGCCTGCTTCGGCTCGAACCTGATCTGGGTCGCCGACATGACCCTGCTGGGCCGGCCTGGCCCGCCCGGCCGCCCGCAGGTTACCGCCGACCCGCTGGAAATGGGCGCCAACACCCGCCCGTTCACCGTGGCCTTCGATCTCAACGAGAATTTTGCTTTCGTGACGCTGCTGGGCGGCAACCAGATCGCGGTGATAGATACGAACACGGACCAGATCGTCACGCGGATGACGGTCGGCACGGCCCCCGTGGGATTCGTCCAGTTGAACCAACCGTTTGTCTATCCGGGCGGCGTGGTCAATGGCGCCAGCTTCGCGCCGGGCGCCGCGGTGGCCGGCGGCGCGATCATCTCGATTTTCGGCGAAGGCCTGGTGGCCGAGGAGGATTTCGCCTCGTCGCTGCCGCTGCCGGCCAGCCTGCGCGGCACGCAGGTGCGGTTTAACGGTGTCGCCGCGCCGCTGTTTTTCACGAGCGGACTGCAGATCAACGCCCAGGCGCCGGCTGCGCTGCTCGGCGCGTCGAGCGCTCAACTGGAAATCATCGGCCCGAACGGCGTTGACGTCAGCACCGTGCGCCTGGCCCCGGTGTCGCCCGGGATTTTTTCGTTCACATCCGACGGCCGCGGTCCCGGCGCGATCCTGCACGACGATTCCACCACGCCGGTGACGGCCGCCAATCCGGCTCGGCCCGGCGAGACCGTGGTGATTTTCGCTACCGGCCTGGGCCAGACCAACCCGCCGGTCCGCGAGGGCGTGGCGGCGGCCGGCCCGGCGTCCACGGTGGCCGCGGTAACGGCCACCATCGGCGGCCAGAACGCCGCCGTCAGCTATGCCGGGCTGGCGCCCGGCTTCGCCGGCCTGTACCAGGTGAACGCGGTGGTGCCCGCCGGACTCAGCGGCGTTCAGAGCGTTATCGTGCGCGTCGCAGGCGCCACCAGCAACACCACCGTAACGATTGCGATTCGGTAAGGAGTTGCTCATGCAGCGTGCTGGCGAATGAACCGCTTTCGGGCCAGCAAATGAAGGCCACAGAGACACAGAGATCGCAGAGCGAACCTTCCAACTCTTCTCTGTTCGCTCTGTGCCTCTGTGGCCGCCCGTTGGCTCCGGCTTAGACTTTCGACTGAATTAGATGTTGGCCCATCTCACGCTGGATTACCTGTTCGTCCTCTCCGTGATCCTCATCTGGTTCATGGTGGGCTACCAGTTTGTCCTGTGGCTGCTGGGATACATCTACAGCCGGCGGTCGGCGCGCGAGCGGCTGGAGATGGACGCCGACGGCGGTCCGCTGCCGGGCATCTCCATCCTGCTGCCCTCCCACAATGAAGAACTGGTGATCGAGCGGACGCTGGAGGCCCTGCTGGCGCTGCGCTATCCGGCCGGGCAGCTCGAAATCATCGTCATCAACGACGCCTCCGGCGACCGCACCGGCGAGCTTGCGCAGCGCATCGCAGAGAGCGCGCCGCAGGTCAGGGTCTTGAACATTCCGGCCGAGACAGGCGGACGCGGCAAGGCCGCCGCGTTGAACCGCGGCCTCGAGCAGGCGCGGCACGAGCTGGTGGCCGTTTACGACGCCGATAATATTCCTGAGCCCGAATCGCTGGCTTACCTGGCGCGGCAGATCGGGCGCCCCCCGGAGTGCGCCGCGGTGCTCGGCAAGTTCCGCACCCTCAACCGCCGCGCCAACCTGCTGACGCGCTTCATCAATATCGAAGGCATCAGCTTCCAGTGGATCGTGCAGGCCGGCCGCTGGATGCTGATGCGCTTCTGCTCGCTGCCCGGCACCAATTACGTGATCCGCCGGTCGGCGCTGCGGCAGGTAGGCGGCTGGGACGAGGAGGCGCTCACCGAAGACGCCGAGCTCACCCTGCGCCTCTACGAAGCCGGCTACCGGGTGAAGTTTGTGCCGTATGCCGTCACCTGGGAGCAGGAGCCGGAGAACCTCCGGACCTGGCTGCGGCAGCGCAACCGCTGGGTGCGCGGCTATAACTACCTGTTCCGGAAGTTCGCGCGCCACGTGGTGAAGATGAAGCCGCGCACGCTGGCCTTCGAGCTGCTCTATTCGCTCAGCATCTACTACATTTTCTTCGCCGCCATCCTGATCTCGGACCTGCTGTTCGTGCTCGGCGCGCTCGGCCTGATCCTGATCCCGGTTCCCGGGCCCTATCGTGAAGTCTGGATCGTCGCTTTCCTGTTGTATACGCTGGAGCTGATTCTGACACTCTCGATCGAGGAAGAAGACCGCTCGGCGAATATCCTCCTTTCCGTTCTGATGTACTTCACGTACTCTCAGCTCTGGATTCCGGTGGTGCTCAAAGGCATGTACGACGACTTTATCGCCCGCAAAGAGACGCGCTGGGCCAAGACGGAGCGTTTCAAGGTGAGCGAAGCGGTCATCAGCGGCAGCCTGCGCCGCGACAAATGAAGATACTGCTGGCGCTGCTGATTCCGCTTTCCGCCCATTCCGCAATTCAGAATCCCCATTCCGCATTTAACTTCCGCCTGGCACGCCCCGCCGAAGTGGGCCTGGTGGTGCGCGCTTCGGCTCCGGGCACTTCCTGGCGCGAGCCGGGCGCGGAAGCCGCCGTCCTCCGCCTGGAGCTGGATGGCCGATACAGCCAGCACCTGACGCTCTACATGGGCGCGGCCGAGCACGAATACCGCGTGTTGCTCGGCCCGCTGGCCGCCGGCCGCCACACCGTGCGCGCCGTGCTGGACCGCGCGCTTTCCGCCGCGGCCGCCACCGGCTTTCAGGCAGGCTTCCGGATCGAGCCGTACGGCGCTTCGGCGCCCGAGTATGATGCGATCCGCCGCGCGCCGATTCTCTACGCGCGCCCGGACACGCTGGGGCGCGCCAGCGACGTGCCGCTGCTGGCCTACTACGAGATGCTGCCCGCGCCGGCCACCGCCGCGCCCGCCGGCGCCGCTCGCCTGCTCCAGTACACCTGGGTATTCAGCAACGAAGACGGCGGCACTGACACCGTGGCGCTGATGGCCCGCTGGGGACGCGCGGTGGACATCGAGCATGTCTACCGCGTGTTCTTCGATGCGGGCGGCCGCGTGGTCGGGGAAACCTTCCAGGGCGTGAATCACATCGAGACGCCGTTCGCCGGGAAAAAATTGGGGCTGCACCCGCTGCTGGCGGTGGCCTCGCGCAACAACAATTTCAGCGCCGAGATTGTTTCCGAGGCGCGCATCGCGCTGTGGCCCGCCGCCGCCGACCTGGCGCGGCAGTCGCGCGAGGAGGTGCTCGACCGCCATCCCTGGACTTACCAGGTGATGGCGCGGG
>JBKKAI010000516.1:0-2584 GCA_046714815.1 Terriglobia bacterium
CATTAATCGGGTTGCCCCACCGCGTGTGATTCAGCACGTTGGTTGCCTGCGCGCGGAACTCGACCCGGTAGCGGCCGATCGGAATGCCGCGGAACAGGCCGAAGTCGAGATTCCACTGGCTGGGACCGCGGAGGAAGTTGCGGCCCGTGTTGCCCCACTTGTTTCCGGGTTGGGCAAACGACGCCGGATCGTAGTAGACCTCGTCAGGCCCCGGGTCGCCAACGCGCTTGATCGGAGAGATCTGATCGATTGACTGAAAGCCCCCGCGCTGATTGAGCGCCGTGTTGTCTCCATCGATGGAGAACGGCGTGCCCGAGAAAGCGTTGAAGATGCCGTTGATCTGCCAGTCCTTGATCAGAATGCCGAGCGGGCTGCTCCCGTTCTTCGCGAATGGCAGCTCGTACAGGAAACCCATCTGGAAGACGTGCGTCCGGTCGTAGCCGGTGAGCGCGAAGTTGCGGCTCATCTGGGACGGCTGGCTCCACAGGAGCGTCGCCCACCCATCTTCGTCGGTTTCATTCATCGCCTTGCTGAGCGTGTAGGCCCCCTTGAGGAGCAGACCGCCCTTGAAGGGACGATTGATCGCCATCTGAAGCCCCTTGTAGCGGCTCTTGGTGCGGGCGGCCCATTCGAGAATGGAGGCGGTCCCGGCCTGCGCGAAAAGCTGGCGTCCTGCGTCTCCGCCGGACTCCGCGTAGTTCATGTTCTGGTCGGCGTAGCCCCCATCGGTGCGCGTGCCCACGTAGGCGAGGCTGATGCCGATGTCCATTGGGAACTGGCGTTCGACCGTGACGTTCCACTGCTGCGTGCGTCCGCGGTCCACATCGTCGGGACTCGGTGTCCGCATCAGCGTGTTGCGTGGCAACCGGACCCGGCCGGTGCTGACGTCAGGCAGCGGAATCTGCGGGATGCCCGCTGCGAGCGGGAAGGACTGGAAGTTCGGCGCACTCTGGGTGAAGCCGATAGTGAGCGGATAGAAGCCGCGCAGCGGGCGCGACCACGGAATCGGATTGTAGGTAACGCCCCACCCTGCGCGGAACACGGTCTTGTCGTTGATGCGGTAGGCCGCGCCAAGCCGAGGAGCGAAAAGCCCCTTGCTGACGTTGATCCCGACGTCCTTGGGCACGTTGCCCACGCCGCCGAGGAGCACGTCGAACGTGCTGTAATCGAGGCGCTCGATGCCCCGGCTTTCACGCTGCATGAGCGGGTAGTACTCGTAGCGCAGGCCCAGATTCAGCGTCAGTTTCTCACTGGCGTTCCAGCGGTCGCTGACATACAACCCGTACTGGTTTTCGCGGCCGGACATCTCTTCGAACTGGATGCTCTTGCCGTAGCCGCTCGTCAGACCGAGGAAGAACGCCGCGTACTGGTTCCAGTCGTTCGCCGTGTACCCCGGCTGGCCCGTGATGTTGCCGGAGAAACTGAAGGCGCCACGCGGACCCGCGCCGAGCTCCGGCTGCCAGTGATTGAGCTGGTACCGGATGAAATCGAAGCCGGTGCGAAGTTCATGGGCGCCGGCCAGCCTGGTGTAGTTCGTCGTGAAGGTATAGCTCTTCTCGTGGCGCTCGACCGGATTCCATCCGGCGCTATTCCCCAGGGTGCTCAGTCCGGGAGCGAAGGACGGCATTCCACCCTGACGCGGATCGGGGCCGTTCGTGCCGGGGATGCCGAAGGTTTCAGAGCCGATGTTCGAGCCGAAGTCGGAGCCCCTCGCCACCTGGTCCTGCCAGTTCATCCCGAAGTTGCCGTCGAGCACGGAGTTCGACCCGAGGGTCCATGTGTGGCCTACAGTGGCCACGTAAGCCTTCGTGTCTCCGCTACCACCTCCTTCGACGCCCAGGTAGAAGAGGTTGACCACTTCGGCCTGCATCGTCGAAAACTTGGCGAACATCTGGTGCGCGCTGCTGCGGTTCCAGTTCAGCTTTAGATCATAGTTATCGCGATTGGCCTCGGGAGCCCGCGCCAGGAACAGGTTGTTCTGGAGGCCGTTGTTGGTTCCCGCATTGTTGGGTGCGGGATAGAGCGCCTGGATTGCCCTGGAGATGCTGCTGATGCGAGCCGCCGGAATCACCCCTCCGGCGAACTCCGTGCGGCCAGTGCCGTCCGCGTTCCCTGTTGCCGGATCGAAGAGCCGGAAATTCGGGAGAATGCCCAGCACTTCGCTGAAATCCCCGTTGCGCATCTTCGCGGTCGGGACCGTGCGGATGTCGAACCGGCTGTTCTTTTCGTAATTGCCTTCCCACGAGGCGAAGTAGAAGACCTTGTCCCTCCGGATCGGGCCGCCGATGGTGCCGCCGCCGATCGCGATGCTCGAATCCGGTTTCGTGGGGTCGAAGAACCGGCGGGCGTTGAGCTCGTCCTGGTTGCGGAAATAGAACGCCGATCCGCGCAGGGCGTTGGTCCCTGATTTGGTGATGAGCGTGATCGCGGCCCCCGCCGCCATGCCCTGGTCCGCGCCGAAATTGTTCGTGCTGATATTCACGCTCTCGATGGTCTCGACCGGCGCGACGTAGCCCGCGTGATGCGGCAGCCAGATGTTGACGCTGCTGGCGCCATCGATGCGCGTGTTGTTGCTGTTCGGGTT
>JBKKAI010000517.1:0-7772 GCA_046714815.1 Terriglobia bacterium
TGTACCTGATGTCGCTCTCCGGCGCACCGGCCCCGGCGCCCGCACCGGCCCCAGCACCAGCCCCGGCGACAATCAATGCCGGCGGTACGGTGAACAGCGCCAGCTATCGCCCAACCGCCGCGCCCGGCTCGATCGGCGCCATCTTCGGAAGCAATCTGGCGCCGGCGAATGCCGCGGCGCAGGCGGTCCCGCTGCCAACGACTCTCGGCGGCGTCACCGTCCGGGTGAATGGCATCGCGGCGCCGCTCTACTTTGTCTCGCCCCGGCAGATCAATTTCCAGATGCCGTGGGACTTGGCGGGGCCGTCCCAGGCCTCAGTGACCGTGACCGTAAACGGTGTTCCCAGCGCGGCGCAGTCTCTGGCCGTCGCGCCGTTCGGACCGGGCATCTTCACCTTGAACCAGAGCGGTAGCGGCCAGGGAGCGATCCTGATCGCCGGAACGGCGTCGGTTGCCGCGCCGGCCGGCAGCGTTGCCGGTGCGCGTCCGGCGGCCCACGGCGAGTTCCTGGCAATCGCCAGCACCGGACTCGGTGGCGTGATGAGCGCGCCGGGCAACGGCGCGGCGGCCTCGACCAGCGCGCTTTCGAGCGTCACCGCTCTGCCCACCGTAACGGTGGGAGGCGTGCCGGCGGTGGTCAGCTTTGCGGGCCTGGCGCCGGGCTTCGTCGGCCTGTACCAGATCAATGTACAGGTGCCGGCGGGCGCCCCCAGCGGCAGCGCCGTACCGGTCGTGGTGACCAGCGGAGGCGTCGTGTCCAACACCGCCACCGTCGCGATCCAGTAATCAGTTTGGGCGGAGAGAGGTGAACCCGTTGCGGCGGATCCATTCTTCGAAAGTACGGGCCAGCGTTTCGATGTGCTGGGCCATCGTAAAAACCTGTTCGAGCGTTTTGCGCTGGGTTTCGGTCAGCGTGAAATGGGCCTCGGTCAGCGTGCGATGGCCCTCCGTCATGGTGCCCAACGCCGACAACAGGCCGCCGAGCTGGCTCTGCTGCTGCGCCACGATCTGGACCAGCGCGGCCTGGTGCTCCGCCAGCGCCCCCACATACCCCTCGGCGCGGCTCTGCCGCTCGGCCAGGACCTGAATCTGTTCCGCGGTCTTGCTGCAATACTCCAGGAGAAACTCGATCGTTTTTTCGGCGTCCATCTTATGGTCCTGATAAGCCGGCCCCGCGGCCGTTGCCGCCCCGGCGCATCCATTCCTGCATCGTTTGGAGGAACTCCTCGAAGCGTTCGTCGGTGCGGCGCTGGGACTCTTCCAGCCGGCGCTGTCCGTCGGCCAGAATCATTATTTCCTCGGTGCGCCGGCGATCGGAATCGGCGAGAGCCTTGACGATAAGCGTCAGGGTGTCTAACTCTGTCTGGTGCCGCCCCAAAACGCGAGTCAATGCGTCGGTCTGCTGATCTAACTTGGTGTGAAAGTCGGCCTGGGAACGGACCAGAATTTCGATCTGCCGCTCCAAGCGATCGAGCCGCCGATTCCACTCCTCGCCCTGCGATTGCATCCGGGCCTCGAACTGGGCCTGGGCCTGGAGAATGAACTCGATGGTTTTCTCGATATCCACCCGGAATGCTCCAGCGGCGAGTCTATCACACGCCGAACCGGGCCCTGTATTTCTCGGGCAGCGGGCGCGGCGCCACTCCACGCGCCCCACTTCGAACCAGGTGAAGTAATTATTCAGGGGTTACGGCTGGTCGCCGATCGGCGCGGAGCGCTGCCGCAGGTTGCCGCGGATGTATTCGACGATGCCCTGCATCGAAGCGCCGGGCTGAAAGACCGCGGCGACGCCCAGTTCCTTCAGCGCGGGGATGTCCGAATCGGGGATGATGCCGCCGACCACCACCACCACGTCGCCCAGGCCCTTTTCCTGGAGCAGCGCGCATACCCGCGGCACAATGGTATTGTGCGCTCCGGAAAGAATGGAAAGGCCCACCACGTCCACGTCCTCCTGCAGCGCGGCGGCGGCGATCATCTCCGGCGTCTGGCGCAGGCCGGTATAGATGACCTCCATGCCGGCGTCGCGCAGGGCGCGGGCGATCACCTTGGCGCCGCGGTCATGGCCGTCCAGGCCGGGCTTGGCCACCAGGATTCGAATTTTCCGCTCCATACAGTTTCCAGCGGCGCCACCGGCCGCTTTCGGTTTTCCGCGCCCGGCGCCGATCACAGAACGCTCGACTCTTCGTACGTTCCGAACACGCCGCGAAGAGTATCGCAGATTTCCCCGATGGTGGCATAAGCCCGCACGCAATCGAGCAGCAAGGGCATCAGGTTGCCGGTTCCGCGGGCGGCGCGCTCGAGTGCCGCCAGCGATTCGGCGATGCGGCGCCCGTCGCGCGCGGCGCGCAACCGCCGCAGCTTCTCCGCCTGGCGCTCGGCCACGCTCTCGTCAATGGTCAGGATGGGAATAAGACCGTCGCCGGAGATGAATTCGTTGATGCCGACCTGGATCTTCCGCTTCTCCTCGATGGCGCGCTGGAACTGGTAGCTGGCCTCGGCGATCTCGCGCTGCGGGTAGCCCCGCTCAATGGCGGCGATCATCCCACCCATGGCGTCAATCTTGTCGAAATAATCGAAGCAGCCGCGTTCCATGTCCAATGTCAGTCGCTCGAGAAAGTAGCTGCCGCCCAGCGGGTCCACCGTGTCGGCAACGCCGGATTCGTAGGCCAGCACCTGCTGCGTCCGCAGCGCCAGCGTCACCGCCGCTTCGGTGGGCAAGGCCCAGGCCTCGTCGAGCGAATTGGTGTGGAGCGACTGCGTGCCGCCCAGCACCGCCGCCAGCGCCTGGATCGCCGTGCGCACCACGTTGTTATAGGGCTGCTGCGCGGTCAGCGACACGCCGGCCGTCTGGCTGTGGAAGCGGCACAGCCACGTGCGCGGATTTTTCGCGCCAAAGCGATGGCGCATCACCTGCGCCCAGATTTTGCGCGCGGCGCGGTACTTAGCGATCTCCTCGAAGAAGTCGCTGTGGGCGTTGAAGAACAGCGACAGGCGCGGCCCGAACTCGTCCACGTCGAGGCCGCGCTCCACGCCCCACTGGACGTACTCGACGCCGTCGCGCAGCGTGAACGCCAGCTCCTGCACCGCCGTCGAGCCAGCCTCGCGGATGTGATAGCCGCTGATGGAGATGGTATTCCAGCGCGGCACGTGCTGGACGCCGAACTCGAAGGTGTCCACCACCAGCCGCATCGAGGGGTTCGGCGGGAAAATGTACTCCTTCTGCGCGATGTATTCCTTCAGGATGTCGTTCTGCAGCGTGCCGGAGACATTTTTCCAGTCCACGCCCTGTTTTTCGGCCACCGCCAGGTACATCGCCCACAGAATGGCGGCGGGCGAGTTGATGGTCATCGAGGTGGTGACCTGGTCCACCGGGATGCCGGCGAACAGCGTCTCCATATCGGCCAGCGAGGAGATGGCCACGCCGCACTTGCCCACTTCGCCCTCTGCCTGGGGATGGTCGGCGTCGTAGCCCATCAAAGTGGGCAGGTCAAACGCCACCGAAAGGCCGGTCTGTCCCTGGCTGAGCAGGTAGCGGAAGCGGCGGTTGGTCTCCTCCGGCGTGGCAAAGCCGGAAAACTGGCGCATGGTCCACAGCTTGCCGCGGTACATCGTGGCGTGGATGCCGCGCGTGTACGGCCATTCTCCCGGCGCTCCCAGGTCGCGCGTGTAATCGAAATCGCGCAGGTGATCCGGCGTGTAAAGCCGCTCGATGGGACGGCCGCTGATGGTGGTGAACTCCGCGTCGCGCTCACGGGCCGCGGCGCGGGGCTGCGCCGGTGCTTCCTCGGCCGGAAGCTTATGGCGATCCACCATGGGCCAATCATAGCGTAGTTATTGAGTCGCACAGGCATTCTTGCCTGTGCCGGCACAGGCTCGCCGCGCCGAGCCTGTGCTACACTGGCGGCGCTTATGGGAAAAGACTCCTCACGGAGAGCCTTTCTTGTTCGCGGCGGCCGAATGGCGCTCGGCGCGGTGGCGTTCGGAGCGTTTCCTGTTCCGGCCGCGCCGCTCTCGGGCGTCGAAGTGCGCAAAGATCCGGGCCTGATTTTGCGCTCCCCCAACCCGCTCGATCTGGAAACCCCGGTTCACCTGCTCGACGATTGGATCACGCCCAACGAGCGCTTTTACGTCCGCAATCATCTGTATACGCCGCAGGTGGACGCCGCCACATGGCGGCTGCGCGTCGAGGGTGAAGTGGAGCGGCCGCTTTCTCTGGCACTCGACGAGCTCAAGCGTTTCGACCGCGCCGGCGAAGTGGTGACGATCGAGTGCGCCGGCAGCGGCCGGGCCTTTTACCAGCCGCGCGTGGCCGGGATCCAGTGGGGAAAGGGAGCGGTGGGGACGGCGCGCTGGGCGGGCCTGCGTCTGGCCGATCTGTTGAAAAAAGCCGGCGCGAAGAAAACCGGCCGGCATGTGGCCTTCGACGGCGCCGACCAGTCCATCGGCGGCGTGCCCGATTTCATTCGCAGCATTCCGATCGAGAAGTGCCTGCACCCGGCCACGCTGCTGGCCTGGGAGATGAACGGCCAGCCGCTGCCGGTCCAGCACGGCTTCCCACTGCGGCTGATCGTGCCCGGATGGGAAGGCGCGGCCTCGGTGAAGTGGCTGACGCGGTTGAGCGTGCAGGAGCGTGAAGCCGATGGCTTTTTCATGGCCACCGCCTACCGTTATCCGAATCGGCCGGTGGCGCCGGGCGAAGCGGTGGATCCGGCCGACATGCAGGTGCTGACCTCGCTCGACGTGAAGTCCATCATTACCGCGCCGGGCGAAGGAGCGAAGTTCGCGCCCGGCGCGCCGTTGGAGATTCGCGGCAACGCCTGGGCCGGCGAGGCCGAAGTGACGCGTGTGGACGTTTCCACCGATCGCGGCCGCACGTGGCAGGCGGCCGAGCTCTCCGCCGAACGCGCGCCGTTTGCCTGGCGGCGCTTTCGATATTCCTGGAAGGCGCCCGGACGCGGCTCCTATGTGCTGCTGTCGCGGGCCACCGACACGCAGGGCCGCGTCCAGCCCATCGCCCCGCAGTGGAATCCCTCCGGTTATCTCTGGAACGTGGTGGACCACGTGCGGATTCACGTCGGCGATCCCGCGCCGGCCACGGCGTCGGCGGTGCCCTCGGCCCCGGCCGGGTCCATGTCGCCGGCCGTTTTGCCCGACGGCCCGGCGCGCGCGCTCGCGGAGCGCTCCTGCCTCACCTGCCACGATGCCACGCTGATTACGCAGCAGCGGATGGACCGCGGCCGCTGGGTCCGCGAAATGGACAAGATGATTCGCTGGGGCGCACCCGTCTCGCCCCAGGAAAAAGAAATCCTGGTCGAATACTTCTACTCCCACTTCAGGTGATCGCCATGAAACTGACAATGAAGCTGACAACGCCGCGTGCTTTTCTCTGTGCCTTCGTGTCTCTCCGGGAAACGCGCACAACGGAGCGCGGCGGCGGGCGTTTTCTCGAACTACTGAAGGGTGCCGCCGCGCCCTGTGCGCTTCTGTGCCTCTTTTCCTTTTCTGCGCCGGCGCAGATGCTGGTGCTCGATAAGGCGGCGCTCGTCGAGTACACGAAGCTGAACCCCTTCGACCGCTTTCCCGACGGCCGGCCCAAAGTGCCCGACAGCATCCTGGAGCGCATGAAAGAGATGTCGTCGGAAGACGCCTGGGGCGTGCTGCAGCGCGCCGGGTTTCGCCACCAGTGGGATGGGAACTGGCGCATCCTGCATCCCGAGCGAAAGCTGATCGGCCGCGCCGTAACGGCGCAGTTCATGCCCGTCCGTCCCGAGGTGAATGAAGTGATCAACGCGCGCGCCAAGGAAGCCGGGCTGGCGCCGGACCAGAACAAGCGCGTCATCGAGCTGCTGCAGCCGGGCGACGTCGTGGTGGTGGACCTGTTCGGCAAGATCGAGGGCGGCACCTTCGTCGGCGATAACCTGGCCACCGCTATCTTCAGTCAGACCAAGACCGGCATGGTGATCAACGGCGCGATCCGCGACCTGGAAGGCATCTTCCCGATCGAGATGGCCGCCTATTTCCGCGGCGTGCATCCCTCACCGATCGGCGAGGTGATGCTCACCGGTCTCAACGTTCCGGTGCGTATCGGCGGCGTGACCGTGATGCCCGGCGACGTGGTGTTCGGGGACCGTGAAGGCGTCACCTTCATTCCGCCGCACCTGGCGCAGAAGGTCGTGGACGTGGCCGACGAAACCCGCCTGCACGACGAGTTCACCAAGATGAAGATCCGGGAAGGGAAATACCGCATCCGCGACACCTACCCTCTGAACCAGGAGCTGCGCAAGGAATACGAGGAGTGGAAAAAGAAGCGCTCCCGCTAAACCCGGACATCAGGGGCACGACATTCCGGTAAACTGATCTGCCATGCCGCTACCGCCGGGCACTCGTCTTGGCGCCTGTGAGATCCTCTCGCCGCTCGGGGCGGGTGGAATGGGCGAGGTCTATCGCGCCCGCGATAATAAGTTGGATCGCGAGGTGGCCGTCAAGGTCCTGCCCGAAGCCTTCGCTCAAGACCCGGACCGGCTGGCGCGCTTCAAGCGCGAGGCCCAACTGCTGGCCGCGGTGAACCACCCGAATATCGCCGCCATCTACGGACTGGAGGAGCACCAGGGCGCCAGTTACCTGGTGCTCGAGTTGGTGCCGGGCGAAACACTGGCCGAGCGGTTGGAAGCAGGTCCGCTCGAACCCGGGGAGGCGCTGGGCATCTGCCGCCAGATTGCCGAAGCGCTCGAAGCGGCGCATGACAAAGGCGTCGTCCACCGCGACTTGAAACCCGCCAACATCAAGATCACTCCGGGGGGCCATGTCAAGGTGCTGGACTTCGGCCTGGCCAAGGCGTTCTCCGCGGAAGGCTCCAACGTAAACCTCTCGCATTCGCCCACGGTCAGCGCCGGCGCCACCCGCGCGGGCGTCATCCTGGGAACAGCCGCATACATGAGCCCGGAGCAGGCGCGGGGCAAAACGCTGGACAAGCGCACCGACATCTGGTCGTTCGGTTGCGTGCTCTACGAAGTGCTGACCGGCCGGCAGGTGTTTGGCGGCGCGACCTTTTCGGACGTCACTGCGGCCGTGCTGAAACAGGAGCCGGACTGGCCCGCGCTGCCGGCCGGCACACCGGCGCGCATCCGGGACCTGCTGCGCCGCTGCCTGCAAAAGGAGGCCGGCCGCCGCCTCCATGACATTGCCGATGCCCGCATCGAGATCGAGGAGTCACAGTCGGAACTGTCGGAACCGGCGGCGGTCCCGTTGCCGGAGGCTGGGCCGCTGCCGCGAAGATGGATCCGGATACTGCCGTGGGGTCTGGCCGCACTGCTGGCGGCACTGCTGGCAGGCGCGTTGATGGGGAAGCTCCCCTGGGGCGCCACACCGGTAGCGCGGCCGATTGCGCGATTCACCATCACCCTTCCTGAAAAGGAACCTCTGGCGCCACAGCACCGCCCGGCCGTGGCGCTCTCACCGGACGGGACCAAACTGGTGTACGTGGCCCGCCGGAACGGCGGCACGCAACTATTCCTGCGGCGGATGGACCAGCTCGAGCCCATCCCGCTACCCGGCACAGAGGGAGGCAGCGGCCCGTTTTTTTCGCCGGACGGGCAGTGGCTCGGGTTCGTCGCCAACGATTTGATGAAGCTTCCATTAGCGGGCGGAGCCGCTATCTCCATAGGCAGGATTCCCCCAGTGTCCAGCGGTGCAACCTGGGGGCCGGATGACAATATCCTGCTTGCGCCCACGCAGAGCAGAGGGCTGATGCGTGTGCCGGCCGCCGGCGGGGAA
>JBKKAI010000518.1:0-3014 GCA_046714815.1 Terriglobia bacterium
CCGCTGCCATTTTGAGCCCGCCGACAGACCGCACGTCATTCTCCTGCACCTGGTCAAGGATGAGGTCATTCCTGCTTGAAGCTGCCGAGGGATCTGAGTGGGGAAGGGTTGGCTTCCCGGCTTGGACGTTACGGGTACCATCTGAATCATCAAACAGGCAGCCACTTGCGCTTAACCTCGACCGTGAAAGGGTTCGACCATCACGTGACGATTCCTCGGCACCACTCAACTCAGGATAGGCACGCTAAACGGAATTCTCTCAGAGGTTGCCGCTTACTTGAGGACCGACAAGCAGCAATTGGCGCGGGAATTGTTCGGGTGAGCGGATGCGACGTTAGCCAGCCGATGGAGCGAGCTTCGTCCGCTCTCCACTTTCCCGTTCCCTCGTCTGATATCGGAATAGCCATGCGACTTATCGCCTTGTGTGTTGCCTTTGCCGGTCTTCTGGTTGCTTCGGACTGGACCCGCTACCGCGGCCCAAACGGGTCGGGTGTCTCGCCGGACCGCGGCCTGCCGGCGGAGATCGGCCGCGACCGCAACGTGCTCTGGAAAGCGAAAACGCCGAAGGGAAATTCTTCGCCGATCGTGGTGCGAGGCCGCGTATTTTTGACCGGCCACGAGGGCGACGAGCGGGTCCTGCTCTGCTACGACGCCGCCAAAGGGGAGCTGCTGTGGCGCCGCGGGATCACCAAGTCCCGGATCGAGGTTCTGAACCCGCTGAACGGCCCCACGACGCCGACGCCGGCCACCGACGGCCGCTCGGTTTTCGTGTTCTTCCCGGAGTTTGGCCTGGCCGCCTGGGACTTTGACGGCAAGGAACAGTGGCGCGTGCCGCTCGGTCCCTTCGCGGCAATCCAGGGCATGGCCGTGTCCCCGGTGTATGCGCAGAACAGGGTCCTCCTGCTGGTGGATACCCCGGAGAACGCATACCTGGCCGCGTTTGACGCGCGAACGGGCAAGCAGGCCTGGAAGGTCGAACGACCCATAGGATTTCTCGGCTCCTACTCGACGCCGTCGCTCTACGAGCGCGCCGGTGAAACGCCGCAGATCGTGGTCGCCGGGGCCCTGGAGCTGACCGGGTATGACGTGGCCACCGGCGAGCGATTGTGGTGGGCCCGCGGTGTGACCAATGGACCGGCGGCGCTGCCGCTGGTCGCAGGCGACGCGGTCTTTACCGTCGAGCCGGTCGCCGAAGGCGGCCCACCGTTCGCCCAGATGCTCAAGGGGTTCGACAAAGACGGTAACGGCAAGATTGAGATTCCGGAAACCGGGGGTGAGACTCTCAACGAGAAGATCATGTACCGGGTGTTCAAGTCCATTGACAAGAACCTCGGCAATGGCGACGGCGTGGCCACCGGGGAAGAGTACAAGCGCGGTTTCAGCCCCGAGCATCCCACGGGCGGATTGGTCCGGACGCGGCTCGGCGGCAAGGGTGACGTCAGCCAGTCCCATGTCGCATGGCGCTACACCAAGGGCCTGCCATACGTGACGGCGCTGCTGCTTTACGACAACATCCTTTACATGATCCGCAACGGCGGCATCCTCTACACGCTCGATCCGGAAACCGGGAAGCTCCTGCGCGAGCAGCGGCTCAAGGATGCCGTCGGCGAGTACTACGCGTCGCCGGTTGCCGGCGACGGAAAAATCTACTTCGTCAGCAAGGACGGGAAGGTGACCGTGGTGAAGGCGGGGGCGGATTGGGAGGCGCTGTCTTCCAGCGACCTGGAAGAACAGGTGATCGCCACGCCGGCGATTGCCGGCGGGCGCATCTTTGTCCGGACCGAAGCAACGTTGTACTGCTTCGGCGCCCCGGACTCCCGCGCTCCGGCGCCGGCCGCGCCGCCCTCCTGAGAATCACCACTTGCCGGCCATGATCAACGACGTCCACTGCCATTTCTTTTCCCGCCGGTTCTTTGAGGCGCTGGCCCAGGGCCTGCACACCCCACCCGCCGAGCCCGGCCGCGCGTTGCCGGAATCTCTTGGCTGGGAAGCGCCGGGCACGCCCGAAGAGTTGGCCGGCCGCTGGGCGGCCGAACTCGACCGATCCGGCGTTGGGCGCGCCGCGCTGATCGCCAGTGTGCCGGCGGACGAAGACTCGGTGGCTGCCGCAGTAGACGGCCACCCTCGCCGCTTCGCCGGCTTCTTCATGCTCGATCCCACGAAAGAGGACGCCGGCGAGCGCGCCCGGCGCGCCTTCGCCGACCTGGGTTTGCGCGCCGCGTGCCTGTTCCCCGCCATGCACCGCTACCCGCTTTACGATCCTCGCGTCCGGTCCGTGTTCGAGGCGGCCGCGGCCCAACCGGGCTCGGCGGTGTTCGTCCATTGCGGTGTACTCTCGGTCGGAGTCCGCCAGAAGCTCGGTTTGCCCAGCCGTTTCGAAATGCGCTTCGGCAATCCGCTCGACCTGCACGGCATCGCGCTCGAGTTCCCGCGCGTGCCCATCCTCGTTCCGCACTTCGGCGCGGGAATGTTCCGCGAAGCGCTGATGCTCGCCGACCTGTGCGCGAATGTGCACCTGGACACGTCCAGCTCGAACAATTGGACGAAGTACGTGCCCGGGCTCACGCTGCGCGACGTGTTCCGGCAGGCGCTGGCGGTCACCGGCCCCGACCGGCTGGTATTCGGCACCGATTCCTCCTTCTTCCCGCGTGGCTGGCAGCGCCCGGTTTACGAAACGCAGGCGGCGATTCTCGATGAGCTCGCCGTCCCGGCCGAGGTCAAACAAAAGATATTCGCCGGGAACTTCGATCGCCTGTTTCCCCCCCGCGCTTGAAGCGCTGCCGAAGCGTGATGGGGTAACGCTGCGCAGGACGCGACTGAATAGCCACAGAGGCACGGAGGCACAGGGAAAAACAGGAGAAGAGTTTTTCTCGCTACTGAATCTTGACGGCTCTGGTTTGGAGTGCGGTGGCTTGCCACCGCTTTTCCGCGCGGAGCTTGCTTCCGCGCAGGCCGATGCCCCGCGTGCGAAACGGTATCCGGGCTGGCGCCGAAGGCGAGGGGCGGTTCAGGAC
>JBKKAI010000519.1:0-3967 GCA_046714815.1 Terriglobia bacterium
CCGCAGAACCGCGCGCTGATCGAGCGCCTGCGCGCCGCCGGCTTGTGCTTCGAGGAGGCCGGGCGCCGCGAACCGGGCGGGCCGCTCTCCGGGAAGACTTTCGTCCTGACCGGCGCGCTCGAAAAATTCACGAGAGAAGACGCGCAGCGCCGCATCGAAGACGCCGGGGGCAAAGTCACCTCCTCTGTCAGCAAGAACACCGACTTCGTCGTGGTCGGCGCCGATCCCGGATCGAAGGCCCACAAGGCGCGCGCCTTGGGCGTCGAGAGCCTCGATGAGCCTGCGTTCGAGCGACTGTTGTATAATAGCGTTTCAGGCAAATCGGCCGGGTGATCGCTGTTCGCCGCAAGGTGGAGAGAGGAAAGTCCGGACTCCGCAGGGCAACGTGCTGGCTAACGGCCAGGGGGAGCCGCTCAAAGCGGCTTCCACGGAAAGTGCCACAGAAAACATACCGCCCGCAAGGGTAAGGGTGAAAAGGTGCGGTAAGAGCGCACCGCGTTCCGGGCGACCGGAATGGCAGGGCAAACCCCACGCGGAGCAAGACCAAATAGGGGAGGAGGGCTGGCCCGGCCCGTTTAACTCCCGGGTAGGTCGCTCGATCCCGCCGGCAACGGCGGGGCTAGAGGAATGATCATCGCCCGCAAGGGACACAGAATCCGGCTTACAGGCCGCCTTGCCTGACTTCTTCAAACTGACCCACTCCGGCTCTTTTTTCTGCGCCTTGCGCTTTGTTCTGCGCAGGCAGGAATGCATGCGCCGCGACGGATGCCGTGGTAAGCTCGCGCCATGAAACACATCTCGCCGATCATCTTGCTGGTCATGGTGGCTGCTCCCATGGCTCTGTTCGGCCAGGTGGACACGGGAACGATCTCCGGCGTGGTCACCGACCCGTCCGGGGCGGTGGTGCCAACGGCGAGGGTTGCCATCATCGAGATCGAGACGGGCATTCAGAACGCGTTTGTCACCAACTCCGCCGGGTTCTACTCGGCGCCGGCGCTCAAGCCCGGCCGGTACAGCGTATCGGTAGCGGCAATCGGGTTCCGAACCGAGACGCGCACCGGCATCGAGCTTCGCGTCCAGGAACGCCTGGAGCTGGATTTCCGGCTGCAGGTGGGCGCCACGGCCTCGGAGATCACGGTGGCCGCCGTGATTCCGCTGCTCGAGTCGGAGACATCGTCCCTGGGTCAGGTGATCCAGGAGCGAACCATCAACGAACTTCCACTGAACGGTCGCAACTTCATCCAACTGGCGACTCTGGGCCCCGGTACTTTGCCCTCGAACCGGACCGCCGAGCGCGACAACTTCGTGGCCAACGGCGCCCGGCCGATCCAGAACAGCTACCTGCTGGACGGCGTGGAGAACAAGAACCGGATCCTCGGCTTCGACCGCAGCGGGGCGCAAATCGTACAGCCGGTGCTCGACGCCATTCAGGAGTTCAAGGTCCAGACCAGCACGTTCTCGGCCGAATTCGGGCAGGCCGCGGGCGGCGTGGTCAACGTCACGCTGAAGTCGGGCACCAATACGATTCACGGAAGCCTGTTCGAGTTCCTCCGCAACTCCAGGCTCGACGCGCGGCCGTACTTTCAGCCCACCGGCGGCGGGCGCCCCGCTTTCCAGCAGAATCAGTTCGGCGCCACGCTTGGAGGACCGATCCTGCGAAGCCGGACGTTCTACTTCGGAAGCTGGCAGAGCTCCCGCGAAGTCAACGCAGCGCCGCAGATCGGTTCTGTGCCGGGCGAGCCGCTGCGCTCGGGCAACTTCGGCGCGACGCGCGTTTTCGATCCCGCCACGACGCGAGCCAATCCGGCGGGCAGCGGTTTCGTGCGCGATCTGTTCCCGAACAACGTCGTTCCCGCGAACCGCTGGGATCCCGTCGCCGTCAAACTTGTCGCGCTCTATCCTCTGCCGAACCTGGCGGGTGCGGCGCGCAACCACTTCCACAACCCGAAGGAGCGGATTTCGAGCGACCAGTTCAACGTGCGGACCGACCACAAATTCAGCGATCGGGACACCCTGTTCGGCCGGGTCTCCTGGGGTGGAAATAAGAACACGCTTCCCACGACGCTTCCCGAGCCGGCCAACGACTTCAGCGTCGCCGAACCCACCCAGCAATCGGTGGCCGTCAGTGAAACTCACACGCTACACGCGGCCATGGTGAACGAATTTCGCTTCGGATTCGTGCGTACCCGGCTGCAGCAGCAGATTTCCGCGCCGCGCCGTTTCGACGAGTTCGGTATCAAGGGGGCGGTGAACGATCCGTTTATCCGCGGGCTGCCGCAGTTCACGGTTCAGAACTTCAGCACCCTGGGCACGGTGGGTCCGGGCGACCTTCCGATTGAAGCGACCGGCAGCGGCAACCTGCCGGTCGATAAGATCGGGCGCGTGATGCAGTTCATCGACAACCTGGCGTGGATCCGCAACCGGCATACGATCAAGTTCGGCGTGGACGCGCAGCAGGTGAACATGTACGGCTATGCCACCAACGCGGCCCGTCCCACTTTCAACTTCAACGGCGTGTATACACAGAACCCGCAATCGCGCGCCGGCACGGGCCACGCCTACGCGGATTTTCTGCTGGGTCTTGCCAACAACGCGACGGTGGCAACCCCGACGATCAACGAGATCCGCCAGCGGGTTTTCCAGGCTTACGTTCAGGACGACTGGAAGCTTACGCAGCGGCTCACGTTGAACCTGGGACTGCGGTACGAACTGGCGCGGCCGTTTGTCGAGCTGGACGACAAGTACACGAACTTCGTTCTGGAGAGCGGCCCGCTGTTTGGAACGTTCCTGGAGGCGCGGAATGCGGGCCAGGCAGGACGCGGGCGAGCCCTGGTCAGCACGGATTACAACAATTTCGCTCCGCGAATCGGCCTGGCATACCAGGTCCGAAAGACCACCGTGGTGAGATCGGCCTTCGGAATGTTCTACGGCCGCGATGAGAACATCGGCGTGGGCCGGCGGCTGACCAACAATCCGCCCCATTTCATCCAGCGGGCGTTTGTGAGCGACCAGATCACGACGAACATCACGCTCGCGACCGGTTTCCCATCGGATGCGCTCGATCCGCGATTCGTCACAAACCCCGTCGCCAATGCTTTCCCGGATGATTCTCCCCTGCCCTACGTGCTGCAGTGGAACTTGAATGTGCAGCAGGAATTGCCTGGACAGTTTCTGCTCGAAGCCGGCTACACGGGGTCGGGCGCGCGCAAGCTGTACTTTCCTCTCAACATCAATACTCCGCCGCCGGGTGCGGGAAACGTCGACGCCAGGCGGCCGATCCGCGCGGTGAGCAACGTCTTTCTGTACGCGCCACTTTTCAATTCGAGCTACAACGCGCTGCTCGCGAAAATCGAACGCCGCTTCTCCGGCGGCTTCAACCTGCTCGCGTCCTACACTTGGGGACACTCGCTCGATGGCGGCGCCAGCAACAACGATCAGACGGATCCGGCGCCTCAGGACCCGCGAAACCTGAAAGTCCACCGCGGGAACTCCAACTTCGACATTACCCACCGCTTCGTGGCGAGTGGCGTGTGGGAGCTGCCCTTCGGCAAGCGGAAGCCATTTCTCAACAGGAATCCGGTCCTCAGCGCGATCGCGGGCGGCTGGCAGATTTCGGGCATTTCGTCGGCACAAACCGGTCTGCCTTTTACCGTCACGCTCAATTTTGATCCGACCAACTCGGGGGTGACCGGGCGCCCACACCGCGTTCGCGACGGCGCTTTGCCATCGGCTCAACGCGATCCGATGCGCTGGTACGACCTGGACGCCTTCGCCGCTCCACTTCAGTTCGTCTACGGCAACTCCGGCCGCAACATTGTGCGGGGGCCGGGCCGCACCATCACCGACCTGGGTGTTGCGCGGCTGTTTTCCATCAGCGAGAAGACACGGCTGCAGTTTCGCGCCGAGTTCTTCAACCTTCTCAACACGCCGCAGTTTGGATTACCTGGCATGGTGATCGGTACGACGA
>JBKKAI010000520.1:0-3032 GCA_046714815.1 Terriglobia bacterium
TTGCGTTCGAGACCGCCGCCCACCATGAAAACCAGATCGGCTTTGCCAAGGCTGACAATCTGCGAGGGCGTGAAGCTCGCGGCGTGCTCTGACAGCCGGCCGGAGAGCAGCAGTTCGGGTTTGCCGAGATCGCCCATCACCGCCGCAACGATGCTATGCACCGGCATGATCGAGGCGATGATTTTCACTTCCGCCCGGGCCGGAAGGTTGCCCAGGAGACAGGCGATTGCCACGGCGAGGGCTCTAATCCAGCGGTTCATTTTGTTATGTTATAATATTACATTCTGACGATCAAGTCTTGCGTGATGGACATGTGACGAATCATTGAGTTGAACCCGGCGCCCGAGCCTGTCAGTTACAAGCCATGGACCTCGAAGTTTCAATCGGTGCCGCAGTCCTCGCGGGGGTCGTCAGTTTCCTCAGCCCCTGCGTGTTGCCGCTGGTGCCGCCCTATCTGTGCTTCATCAGCGGCACCTCGCTGGAAGAGCTGTCGCAGCCCGGCGCCACGGCGGCGGTGCAGCAGCGCCGGACCTTGCTTGCCGCCCTGATGTTCGTGCTCGGATTCACCACCGTCTTTGTGTTGCTCGGGGCCAGCGCCGCGGTGCTGGGGCAGTTGCTGCGCTCGAACCTGACGCTGCTCTCCCAGATCGCCGGATTAGCGATCATCGTGATGGGGCTGCATTTCCTTGGGCTGTTCAAGCTCGGCTTTCTCAATCGCGAGGTGCGCTATCACAGCGCAATGAAGCCGGCGGGCCTCCTCGGTGCTTATGCCATCGGCCTCGCCTTCGCGTTCGGCTGGACGCCGTGCATCGGGCCGGTGCTGGCGGTGATCCTGTCCTTAGCGGCGAGCGAGCAGGACGTGGCCAAGGGTGCGGGGCTGCTAGCCGTCTATTCCCTGGGTCTCGGCATTCCCTTCCTGCTGGCGGCGGCGGGGGTCGGCACGTTTCTCGGTTTTCTATCGGGCTTCCGCCAGCACCTGCGCGCCGTCGAGCGCGTCATGGGCGGACTGCTGGTGTTGACCGGTGTCATGTTCCTCACCGGCAGCATGCAGGTGATGTCCTACTGGCTGCTCGAGCAATTCCCGTGGCTGGCTAATATCGGTTGAGCTCGATCGGCTTGCCGTGCGGCGTGACGCGCGCCGCGCGGTCCCATTCGCCAACGCGGTGTTGGCGCTCGACCTGTGTCATCAGTCCCTTTTTCTCCACCAGCTTCTCCAGCGCCGCCAGCCAGTTCTCGTAATAGGGTTCACCCGGATGGGCGGCGATTTCGGCGCCCAGCATTTCCGCCCACTCGGTCCAGGTGAAGTGGCCCGCCTCGTTGAGCTTCACCGCCATGGCGAAGGCCTGGGCCTCCCATGGCTCGTTGAAGACGGGATCAGCGGGCCGCAAGATAGGGCTCCCAGAGATCGGCGTGAATCTTGTCGCGTGAAGCATTGCCCCAGACTTCGCGGGACTCGAAGCGCACCGTGTAAAGCCATTGCGGGTCTTCGCCCCGGCCATGGGCATTGGAGTCGGGAAAGACGTGGGCGCCGCGAACCGCCGCGATCTCTCCGGCATGGCCGCGCAGATAGCGGGGCAGGCGGGTGTGCCCCGTGGGATGAATGTTGCGGGTGCGGACTTTATCGCCCAATTTGAATTTTTGCGGCGCCGGCGCCCGCCGCACATACTCGCTGCGCGCCAGAAGTGCCGCCGCCACATTTTCCGCCCGCAACACCCGGGATGGAGAAAGCGGAGCGCGCAATACGCCCTTGCCGGCCAGCAGTTTCGAAAAGCCCGCCAGCCAGATTTCATAATAGGACAGACGCAGATACTCCGCCGGCGGACGGTTTTCACAGGCGCTGCGGTCCTCATCCAGCGTCCAGCGCCCGTGCTGTCCCGCGGCCAGCACGCAGCCGAAAAGCCGCGCCTCCCACGGGGCATGGAAAACAGGTTCGTCTTTCTCCGGCACGACCGGCCCGAATCCCATCATGCCGCCGAGATCGTGGGCTCCGTTCACGGCATGCCCTCGATATAGGGCTCCCACAGATCAATGTGGACGTAATCGGGCGTGTCCTTTCCCCACAGTTCCTTGGCCGAGAAGCGCACCGAATAGAGCCATTGCGGATCGTCGCCCTTGCCGGCGGAAGAGGAATCCGGAAACACATGCGTGCCATGAACGCGGGCGATTTCGCCGGCGCGCCCTCGGGCATAACGCGGCAACCTCGTGTGGCTCTCCGGATTCATGTTCCGTATACGGACCTTATCGCCCGGCTTGAAGCGGGAAGGCTGGCTGAGCGGCCGGTCCACCGGTTCCCCCCTGGCGAGAAAACCGGGCACCATGCCGCCCGCCAAAACCCGTTTCACGGGAAGCTGCGGCGCGCTCATTTTGCCAGACTTGATTTCATCCTCCTGCACAAGGCCGCGCTCCAGCATCAGGGGCGTCAGGCCTGCAAGCCAGATCTCGTAATAGCTGGAGGACCAGTAGGTGAGCGCCGGCTGCGACTCGCGCGCTCTCCGTGACATGTCGATATTCCACGAGCGGGTAGCGCCCATGGCAACCGTGAAGGCAAAGGTGCGGCGCTCCCATCCGGCGTGGAACACCGGCTCGTGGAACTCGGGCACGACCGGCCCAAAGCCCATCATGCCGCCCATGTCCTGGGGGCCGTTCACGAGGGCGCCCGCGCCAGGCCGGTGCCGATCATCGCATCGCGGGTGACCAATTCCGCCAATTGCTCCTCGCTCCAGCCATCGGTTCCCGGCGGGCGCGTGGGGATTACCAGATAGCGGATCTCGGCGGTCGAATCCCAGACCCGCAATTCCACGTCTTCCGGCACACTCACGCCGAAATCGCCGAGCACGCCGCGCGGATCGATGACGGCGCGCGAGCGGTAGGGCGGCGACTTGTACCAGACCGGCGGCAGGCCCAAGACCGGCCACGGGTAACAGGAGCACAGCGTGCACACGACCATGTTGTGAACCTTGGGCGTGTTGAACAGCGCCACCATGTGTTCGCCCTGACGGCCCTGAAACCCCAGCGAGGCGATGGCCGCGGTT
>JBKKAI010000521.1:0-4230 GCA_046714815.1 Terriglobia bacterium
GAGGGAGGCGGTGGTTGCGGTGCCGGCCCTGTGTTTTCCAGTGCCGCGCCGAACGGCGTCATGGCAGGCGGCGGGCCGAAGGGCCCGGCGGCTGCGGGCGGCATTCCATGGCCCGCATCCGGCGCTACACGCGTCGCCAGTCCGGTGAAGCCCCAGACGATCAGCAGGATCGGCCAGGTCTTCCAGACCTCAACGACATGCATCACCATGTCGAGTGAGAACAGCACACCGGCCGCAATCAGCAAGAGCGGCCAGCGCACCGAGCGCACGCGACAGGCGGCGCAACCGCAGGCGAACCCGTTAGCCATTGCGCGTTCTCCCATTGTTCGTTCCCCGAATCTTCGTTCTCTTCATTCCGGCGCTCTTTCTTCCTTACGAGAAAGCCTTACTCAATGTTCCGTGGTTCACGACTCCGGCGGCGGAGTGATAGAAAAGCCGCGGTCATCCGGCCCCGGCGGCTTGTTGCCCAGCTTGTTGAAGAGCTCCATCACACCGAAGACGATCAGGATCACCGGCCAGTAGCGCATTATCTGGCCCAGCGGGACCACCCCCATCGTGTCCAGCAAAAAGATCACGCCGAGGGCGATCAGCAGAACGGCGCCACCGGCGCCGTGGAAGCGCGAGCCATAGCCGAGCAGGCCCGACCACTCGTCCACCGTCTGGCCCAGTTGGCGCCGGCGGGCCGTGTGATAGGCCTCGCCCGCCATGTAGAACACGAAGAAAACCGCGCCGAAGCCGAACAGCGGCTCGAAGGGATCTACGTTATGACTGTTGGCCAGGCTGATCAGCATCCCAAAAACCACCACGTGGAGGAACGCCTTGGCGAACTGGCCGTTGTAAATGGCGCCCACGCCGGGGATGAAGCCCAGGAACATCGCCAGCGCCGGGCTGGGGCCCTCGGCCATCGGCGCCGGCGGCGTGTAGGGGAAGCGTGAAGAAGGCGCGCCGGGAGCGCCGGGCACAGCCGGGGCCGCGCCCTGCACGCGATCCACCAGGCAGTCCTCGCAATAGACCATGCCACGCACGTCGCGCACGCATTCGCTGCACATCGCCTTGCCGCAGTTGCGGCAGAACGCCACCGACTCTTTTTCCGGATGGACGATACAGTTCATTTCCTATGCTCCTTGAGTCCTCAAAAAATCATGCCGGCTACATAGACTGGCTGCCGGGACCACTTGTTCTGCGCCGGCGCCTGCGGCTGCGGCCGTGGCTGCGTGCGCTGTGGCTGCGCCTGCGGCGCCCGCGGCTCCTCGGCCTGCGGCAGCGCGCTCTCGCGCAGGGTCTGCAACTGCGTCTGGATCTCGTAGACGATGCGCAGGTCGCTGTAGTACTTCACCGCTCCCGCCGCTGCCAGGCGCGCCCGGCGCTCCAACTGTCTGTAGACCCGGGCCGGACTCAGATCGGCCATGCTGACCGCTCCAAAGTTCACATCAAACGCGTTCAAGACGATGGAGAAGGAGAGAACGGCCATGACCATCCCCAGGGCCAGTCGCGGCTCCACTACCGGCCGCACCCACAGGCGGAGGCGCTGTTTCCAGGAAAGCTTGCCGGTCGTCTGATCGAGGATTCGCGCGACAATCCGCGGCGGCGGCGCGACTTCGCCCGCGGCGCGGCACAACGCCAGCGACAGCGAAACGTCGGCCAGCATCTCACCGCAGGCGGCGCAGTCCTTCAGGTGCGCTTCCACGCGGCGGCGGGCGGCGCCATCGAGGCCGCCTTCGGCGAACTCGGCCAGCAGAGGCTCCAGATCCAGGCAGCCGCCTGGGCCTCGGGCTACATTCCGCGGCCCTTCGTAATCACTCTGTTCCTTGTCCCGTTCCTTCAAGGGGCCACCTTCCATCTTTTCAGCAGCCGGCCCAACTCGGCCCGCCCGCGGTTGATCCTGGATTTCACCGTGCCCTCGGGCACCTTCAGCACCCGCGCGATTTCACGGTATTCCATTTCCTGCAAGTCTCGCAGGATTACCGCTTCGCGCAGGTCGGGAGAAAGCCTTGCCAGGCCCGCCTGCAGGAACTCGCCCGCCTCTCGCCCCCGCGTCAGCGAGTCGGCCTGGGGCGAGGCGGCCGCTTTTTCCTCGAGCATAGGAAGCTGGTCTTCCAGCGACTCCAGCACCCGATCTTTTTTCACCTTCCGGTAGTGGTCTATCAGCAGGTTCCGCGTCAGGCTGGTCAACCACGTTGCGAAAAACCCTTCCGACGCCCGATAGCTCTTGAGCGTTCGGAAGACCCGGAGGAAGACCTCCTGGGCCAGGTCTTCGGCCTCTTCGGCACGCCCGGTGAACCGGTAGCAGAGGTTGTAAACCCGCCGGTGATGGGCACGCACCAACTGTTCCCATGCCGCCGGGTCGCCGGTCAGGCATCGCTCGACCAGCAGGGCGTCGACTTCCAACTCGGCTCAGCCTCTCCATTCGGCTCCATTGGGTGTAACGAGAATGAAGTCCGAAAAGTTCAATGAATCTACTGGGATAACCGGGCATTCTAACAGAAGTGGCAGCGGCGGACAGCGGCGGCAGGGCCGACGCGTGGCCCGCCCGTGGCCGCCGCGCCGCGTTTCACAAGAGACAGAGTATAGAGACAGGGTATAATCCCACTGCCGCGCCAAATGTCCAGGCGATTACAACTTTCCATATCCGGGCTGGTGCTTCTGGCCCTGGGCGCCTATGTCTACTACAAGGTAAGGACCAGCCCTGAATGGCAGAACTTCGATTTTGAGCGTTTTCAGGCGACAGTGGCGCACCTGGATTATCGCTTTCTGGTCGTGGCGCTGGTGATGATTTACTCCACGTACCTGCTGCGGTCGCTGCGCTGGCGGGAGTTTCTGCTGCCGATCAAGGCCGCCTCGGTGTGGAACCTGCTGAGCGCCACGGTGATCGGCTTCGGCGGGCTGGCCCTGCTGGGGCGGCCCGGCGAGTTGCTGCGCCCCTACCTGATCGCGCGCAAGGAAGAGATGCCGCTCACCACTCAGATGGCGGTGTGGGTTCTCGAGCGCATTTACGATCTGTGCATGGTGATCCTGCTGGCCGCGGCCGCGATGTATTTTTACTCCAGCGCCGACGCTTCGCCTTCCGGCCAGTCGCGCACCATGACGGGCATCCGCGCCGCCGGGGTCACGATTATGGGCATGACGGCGGCCGGCATCGTGGCGCTGGCGCTGTTCCGGCGCTACTGGGAGTCGTGGGCGCCGAAGCTGACGGCGCCGCTGCCGGCGCGCCTGCAACCGGGAATCCGCAAGGTGCTGCAGGATTTCGGCCAGGGCCTGGAGAGCCTGCGCAGCGGCCGCGCCTTCGGGATGGGCGTTCTGTACACCGTGCTGGTGTGGGCCTCGATCTCGGTGGGCTACTTCTTCACGCTGAAAGCGTTTGGCCCCCCGCTGTCGGAGTTCAGTTTCCCGGCGGCGGTGTTGGTGATGGGCTTCGCCATCGGCGGCTCGATGTTGCAGGTGCCGGGCATCGGCGGCGGCAGCCAGGTGGTGACCATCGTGGCCCTCACCGAGCTCTACGGCGTCCGCCTGGAGATGGCCACCAGCGCCGCGATCATCCTCTGGCTGCTCACCTTTGTCGCCGTGGTGCCGCCGGCGCTGCTCTTCCTCTTCCGCGAAGGCCTCACCTGGCGCAAGCTGCGGCTGCTGGCCGCCGAAGAATAAAACGTTCTGCTATACTTCTCCGCTCATGAAATGTCCCTTCTGCGCGCACCCCGAAGACAAGGTGGTAGACTCGCGCGAGAGCAAGGAAGGCGAAGCCATTCGCCGCCGCCGCCAGTGCCTGGGCTGCCAGCGGCGCTTCACCACCTACGAGCGAATTGATGAGATTCCCTACATGGTGGTGAAGAAGGATGGCCGGCGCGAGAAGTTCGACCGGCAGAAGGTGCTGGCCGGCCTGCTGCGCGCCTGCGAAAAGCGGCCGGTGAGCACGGCGCGCCTCGAAAACATCGTCAACGAAGCCGAGGCCCATGTCGTGGAGTCGGGAGACCGCGAGCGCTCCACCTCGGAGCTCGGCGAGATGCTGATGGACCGTCTCAAGAAGCTGGACAAAGTGGCCTACGTCCGCTTCGCCTCCGTCTACATGGACTTCAAGGACATCCGCGAGTTCATGGCCGAGTTGAAGGACCTGCTGAAAACCAAATGAAAAGGCCGGCCCGAGTCGCGCTCAAGAAATCGGACAGAACTTACGGCGCCTGCGCAATTCCTTCCCGCTCGTTATCGTATGTGTACGCGGCGCTGGGCGAATTGAGA
>JBKKAI010000522.1:0-7247 GCA_046714815.1 Terriglobia bacterium
CCATGAGGCTCTGGACACTTCGGAAAACTCGCACAACGGAGCGCGGCGGTGGGCATTTTCTAACTACTGAAGAGCGCCGCCGCGCCCTGTGCGCTCTGTTGCTGTTGTGGGCGGCGATGGGGGCGGCGCAGGATTGGCCGTCGTTCCGCGGCCGAAACGCCGCCGGTGTGGCGGATGGCCAGAAACTGCCGCTCGACTGGGACTCCGAGACGGGCCGGAACATCGCCTGGAAGACGCCGATTCCCGGCCTGGCGCATTCCAGTCCCGTGATCGCCGGCAACCGCGTCTTCATCACCACTGCCATCAGCAGCGAGCCGAACCCGGTTTTCAAGCCGGGCCTGTACGGCGCGGGCGAGCCGGCCAATGATGTGTCGCGCCAGTCGTGGCGCATCTATTGCCTGGACCGCCGCAACGGCAAGCTCCAGTGGGAGCGCACCGCCCATGAGGGCGTGCCGAGGATCAAGCGGCATCCGAAGTCCACGCACGCTTCGTCCACTCCGGCCACCGACGGACGCCACGTGGTCGCCTTGTTGGGCTCGGAGGGCCTTTACGCCTATGAAGCCGGCGGGAAGTTTCTCTGGAAGCGCGACCTGGGCGTGCTCGACGCCGGCGCGTTCGATGTCCCCATATTCCAGTGGGGCAATGCCAGTTCGCCGATCATTTACAAGGACCTGGTAATCGTGCAATGCGACATCCAGAAGAACTCGTTCATCGCGGCGTTTGACGTGCGGACCGGCAATCCCGTGTGGCGCACCGAACGCGACGCCTACCCGTCGTGGTCCACGCCCACCGTGTACGAGGGGAACGGGCGCGCCGAGCTGGTGACCAACGGCACCGAGCGCATACGCGGCTACGATCCGCTCACCGGAAAAGAGTTGTGGGCGCTGAAGGGCGCCAGCATGATTTCGGCGCCGACGCCGTTCGCCGCGCACGGGCTGATCTTCGTATTCAGCGGCTACCGGCGATACATCCAGCCGATGTACGCCATCCGTCCGGGCGCGACGGGTGATATTACGCCGCCCGAAGCCGCCGCGTCCACGGCGGCGCTCGCCTGGAGCAAGAAGAGCGGAGCGCCCTATCTGCCGACGCCGATTGTTTACGGCGATTACCTTTACACGGTAGGCATCAACGGAGTGCTTACCTGCTACCTGGCGAAGACCGGCGAGCAGGTTTATCAGGAGCGCCTGGGGAAGGGCGGAGCGTTCAGCGCGTCACCGGTGGCGGCCGACGGCCGCATCTACGTGGCCGCCGAGGACGGCGACGTCTACGTCATCGAGGCCGGCCCGAAGCACCGGGTGCTGGCGGTGAACCGCATGGGCGAAGTGGTGATGGCTACGCCGGCGATCTCCGGCGGGACGCTCATCTTCCGCACGCAGCGTCACGTGGCCGGCGTTCGTGGACCCGGAGCGTAACGGCGTAGCGCTCCGGGTTGCCAGCCGCGGTCACAACGGTGGCGTAAAGCGGCCGTCGGCGGCGGTCCAGCCGCCATCCACCAGCAGCACGCTGCCGGTGATGTAGCTGGCCGCGCCGGAAGCGAGAAACACCACCGGGCCGGCCACCTCCTCGGGCGTGGCCCAGCGCCCGAAGACGCTCTTGGCGGCGTAGGCGTTGGCCCACTCCGCGTTCTTCTTGATGGGCGCGGTGAGCGGCGTGTCCACGATGCCCGGCGCCACGGCGTTTACGCGGACATTACGCGGACCCAATTCGGCGGCCAGCGCCCGCACCATCTGAACGACGCCGGCCTTGGTGGCGGCGTAGACGCTCTGGCCGGGCTCGACGACCTGGCCGCGGATCGAAGAAAACGCGACGATGCTGCCGCCGCCGGCCTCGGCCATGATTTTCCCCGCCGCGCGCATCACGAAAAATGTTCCCTTCAGGTTCAGGTTGATCACGCGGTCGAAGTCGGCGGCCGTGTAATCGAGCAGCGCCTTGCGTACGTTGACCGCCGGCGTCGTCACCGCCACGTGAAGGCCGCCGAAGCGCTCCGCCACCTCGTGGAATAACGCCTGCACGCTCTGCTCTTCGCTGACGTTGACGGCGCGGGCCTCGGCCGTGCCGCCATGCTCGCGGATTTCCGCGGCAGCGCTTCCGGCCGTTTCGGCGCTCAGATCGGCGCAGACCACGCGCGCGCCGTGCCTCGCCAGGGCGAAGGCCGAGGCGCGGCCGATGCCGCTGCCCGCTCCGATGACCACGGCAACGCGGCCGTCCAGCCGGAAACATTTTTCATCGTACATGCGCAATTCCTCGTTTGGGGACCAGGCAAGCGGCGCCCATCACCACGCACCCGGCCAGGATGCCGATAGCGAAAGGAGTGAGGATACCCCATCCGGCGCCGCCGGTAAGCAGGTGAGCCACGCCGGTGACGGCCACCGAAACCAGCATCGTGGTCAGCGCCGCCGCCGCGGCGGGCCGCGCGGAGTAAAGGCCGGCGAGCAAGGGGACAAACAGCAGCACGGCGAGCAATCCGTAAAAAATCTTCAGCGCCGTGATCACCGAGGGCAGGATCATGGCCGCCAGCGTGCCGGCCGCGCCGGCCAGCACCGCCGCCCATCGTGTGGCGCGCAGCAGCGCCGGCTCGTCCGCCCGCGGGTTGAGGAATGTCTTGTAGAGATCCTTCGACATCGAAGTGGAAAGCATGAAGAGGGCGGCGTCAGCGGCGCTGACCTCGGCCGAAAAGACAGCCGCCAGCAGCAGCCCGCCCAACCACCACGGCAGCAGTTTCGTGAGCACCATCGGCAAGGCCAGCTCGGGGTTGGTCAGCCCGGGGAAGGCGGCCATCGCCGTCATCCCCAGCACCGCCGGGAGCCCGGCGTAGGCCAGCAGCGCCAGCGCCTGCGCGCCCACGCCGCGCCGCACCGCGCCTTCGTCGCGGGCCCCGTAAAGCTTTTGCAGCAGGCCGGGCGAGACGATGAACGAAGGGACCAGGATCACCGCGTAGCTCAACACGCCGCGCAGCCCGATTCCGGTAAAGCCAAAATAGGCGTCGGCGCTCATCATCTGCGCGGACCCGAAGGCGCCGCCGGCGCCCAGGTTTTCCGCCACGCTCGACCGCATCGCTTCCCAGCCGCCCACCGCGGAAAGCGCCCACGGCACGGCGATGATGAACCCCACCATCTTCACCGTGAGCTGGAGCAGGTTCACCCAGGCCGAGCTGAACAGGCCGCCGGCGGTGAAGTAGGCCGTCACCACCACGCCGCCCAGCGCGCAGCCGAGCGGCTTGGGGATGCCCGCGACCACGTTGAGTATCCAGGCCATGGCGATCAGTTGCCCGGCCAGAACGGCCAGCGAGGCCACCCAAAGAACAGCGGCGAACACACCGCGAACCGCGCGGCTGTAACGGTGCTCCAGGTAGTCGCCCACGGTGTAAAGGTTGTAACGGCTGGCCACGCGGTAGATGCTCGGGCCGACGAGGAAGGCCAGCAGGAGCGAACCCAATCCCGCCGAGCCGACCCACCACCAGGCCGACAGCCCCAACTGGTAGCCGAGGCCGGTGGCGCCGACGGTGGAGCCGGCGCCGATGTTGGCCGCCAGAAAAGTGGTGAAGATCAGCCCGCCGCCGAGCCGCCGCCCGGCGACAAAAAAATCCCCGGCCGTCTTGACGTAGCGGGAAAGCGCCAGCCCCAGGCTGATCAGAATGGCGGAGTAGACGAGCAGGAGAACAAGAAACGTCACGGGAAAAACGTCACAGGTCGGAATATGCCGGGTAGCCGGGAATTCCTTTTGCCCGCAGGATCCCGGAGATGACAGCGGCCGATACCGCGTCGGCGGCCAGCGCGCCGATCATGCCGTGCAGGCCGTGCAGGCCCCGCGGGGCAGCGCCGGCGGGCTTCCACCTGCCGGTGGATACGGCGAAAATAGTGTCGCCGTCCGAAGGCGTATGGACCGGCTGGATGGCGCGGGCCAGGCCGTCATGCGCCATCTGCGCAACCTTGGCCGCTTCGGCCTTGGTCAGCGCCGCTTTGGTGGCCACAATGCCGATGGTAGTGCACTCGGCCGGGGATGGCGGAGCGAAGCCCGGCAGCGAGCCCGCTCGCAGGAGAGCCGCGACATCGGCGAGTTGCTTGCCGTCGGCGGTGCGCGCGCCGGCCAGCAGCTTGCCGCGCATCGCATCGAAGACGTCGCCCACGGCGTTGACCGCCACCATCGCGGCCACCACCAGCCCGCCGGGGAGGCGCAGGCTGGCGGCGCCGAGGCCGCCCTTCATGGCGCGGCCGCGGCCCAGCATCTTGCCGACGGTGGCGCCGGCGCCGGCCCCGGCGTTTCCCTGCTCGATCGGCGTGGCGCGTGCGGCCAGGCACGCCTTGTAGCCCGACTCCGCAGTGGGCCGAATCCGGGCATCGCCCACGCCAAGGTCGAACAGGATCGCCGCCGGGACGATCGGAACGCGCACGGCGCCCACGGCGAGCCCGAATCCTTTCTCGTCGAGGTACCGCCTGACGCCGTCGGCGGCGGCCAGTCCGAAGGCGCTGCCGCCGGCGAGCACGATGCCGTGCACCTGGGTGACGGTGTTCACCGGGTTGAGCAGGTCGGTTTCGCTCGTGCCGGGCGCGCCACCGCGCACATCCACACCCGCCACTGCGCCGCTTTCGACCAGCAGCACCGTGCAGCCGGTGGGCCGGCGTGATTCGGTGAAGTGCCCGACTTTGATCCCTTCGACGTCGGTGATGCAGCCGCGCGGCTCCCAACGCGCCAGGTCTTTTTCCGCCGCGGCGGGGAGCCCGGAGCTTACGCTCCTGGCCGCTACCGCGGCGAGCCCGGCAGTCAGAAGGGTCCGCCGCTTCATCGGACGGCCTCCCCAGCGCCCGCATGGGACGCCGGCCAGCCCGGAGCGTTCCGCTCCGGGTTGCCACCGGCCAGCCGCAGCGCGGCCAGCGCCATCACCTTCGCGGCACGTTCCATGTGATCCAACCGCACGTATTCGTCCGGCTGGTGCGCCAGATCAAGGATGCCGGGGCCGTAGGCGACACAGCTTTTCACGCCGCCGATGCGCACGAAATGCTTCTGATCGTAGGTGCCGGGGCTGGCGATGAATTCGGCCTCTGCCCCGCTGACCTCTTCGATGGCCTGCGCCAACGTCGCGGCCAGCGGCGATTCGGCTGGCGTAAACGTTGGGTAGACCACCATGCGGTCCCGCAACTCGTACTTGAAAGCCGGATTCCGCCGCCCGACGGCTTCGAGCGTCTCGACGACCTCCTGCCGCACCGCGGCGAAATCCTCTTCGAACAGAAAGCGGCGATCGAATACGGCCGAGCAGCGGTCGGCGACGCACGGCGTCTGGAGGTCGCCGGGCGGCTGGCCTCCGCTAATGGAGTTCAGGTTGAGCGTGGCAAAGCGCGCGGCGGGCGGCTCGACCGGCATGCCGGTGCGGCGCGCCGCCAGCCGTGGGCGCAGCGTCTGTTGAACTTCGGCCAGAAATTCCTGCATCAGGTCAATGGCATTAACGCCGAGAAAGGGCATGCTGCCGTGGGCGATGCGCCCGTGCGTGGTGACTTCAAACCAGTAGACGCCGCGGTGCCCCAGGCAGACGCGGCCGGCTCCCAGCGGCTCGGGAATGATGACATGCTGCTGCCGCGACGGATGAAAGTAGCCGCGCTCGGCCAGCCAGGCGGCGCCGGCAAAGCCGCCGCTCTCTTCGTCCACCGTGGCGCTCTGCTCAATGCTGCCCTCGAGGCGCACACCGGCGCGGCGCAGCGCTTCCACCGCGTAGAGGGAAGCGGCCAGGCCGGCCTTCATGTCGCAGGCGCCGCGGCCGAACAGCTTGCCGTCGCGGACCGCGCCGCCGAACGGCGCCTCCGACCAGCCGTCGCCGGCGGGCGCCACATCGAGGTGGCCGTTGAAGTGAACGCAGGGCGTGGCCCGGCGTCCGTCGAGCCGTCCCAGGACGTTGACGCGGGGATACCGCGCGGAGTGCTGTTCGCTGCCCTCGGCCGTGACGTATTCCACGCCGTAGCCCAGCCGCGCATAGCGCTCACCGATGAAGCGGGCGCACTCTTCGTAGTGTTCGCCCGGTGGATTCACCGTGGGGATACGCACCAGTTCCGCGGCAAATTCCACCATCTCCGGCAGCAACTCGCCGGCCCGCTCCATTACCGCCTGTTCGATCGCCGAACGCGGCGCAAGTTCCGTACCCGGAGCGTTGCGCTCCGGGTTCGGCATGTGGGGAGGCTTCATCACGAGCGGCACTATCATACCTCGCCGGGAAATGGCCCGGCGGCAAGAACGGCGGCAGTAGCGAGAACCGAGAGCGGGAACTTGCTCCGGGCGGAATTTGGCCGTATTCTATCCGGAAGGAGGTTGCACTTAGATGGTGACTGCCAGACGAGTTCGAACCCCTTCCATTCTGCCCCACCCCGAGGCCGCGACAGCAACCCAAACCAGCGTTCCCACCGGGGAACTCGAGACGAAAATCCGCGGCCGCGCCTACGACATTTATGAACAGCGCGGGCGAGGGGACGGCCGGGCGCTTGAAGACTGGCTGCGCGCGGAGTCCCAAGTCCTGGGCAAGAAGGATCAGTGGGCTGCATAAAGTCGTCAGCCCCGGGGAATATCTGACGGGATCGAGATGCGTTCTCTCCAGAGCGCATGAAGAGCGAACTGTTTTCTTGACTGTCCTAATCCCTGCCTGAATGAAAGCCATCTCCAGGCGGTTTCCCATCGGCGCTGAGGTTTCCCTGCAAGGTGATGCTCACTTCCGGGTCTGGGCGCCGATCCGTAAGAAGGTCGCCGTGGTGCTGGAATCGGGCGGCGGCGCGCCGCGGTCCGTCCCCATGGAAGCCGAAGGCGGCGGCTATTTCTCCGCCGAAGTCCCGGGAGTCCCTGCCGGGACGCTCTATCGTTTCGCGCTGGACGACGACAACCGTCTGCATCCCGATCCGGCCTCCCGCTTCCAGCCGCAAGGACCGCACGGGCCCTCCCAGGTGGTTGACCCCAGCGCGTTCCGCTGGAGCGACCGCCATTGGCGCGGCATCGGTCCCCGGGGGCAGGTGCTTTACGAAATACACGTCGGCACCTTCACTCGGGAAGGCACATGGCAGGCGGCCGCGCGGGAGTTGCCGGAACTGGCCGCGGCCGGCATCACGGCGCTGGAGATCATGCCGGTGGCGGAGTTCCCGGGAAAGTTCGGCTGGGGGTACGACGGTGTGGACCTGTTCGCGCCCACGCGCCTGTACGGACTCCCGTATGATTTTCGCGCCTTCGTGGAGCGCGCCCATGCCGCAGGCTTTGGCGTGATCCTCGACGTGGTCTAC
>JBKKAI010000523.1:0-3079 GCA_046714815.1 Terriglobia bacterium
TGGAGCTCGCGCTCTTCTGCGCCGACGGGGCGCGCCGGCTGCGGGCTAACTAGCGACCTACTGCACTTTCCGCTTGCGCTCGCCCCGCTCCCATGCGGCGCGCGCCGCGGGCCTGACGGTTTCCCATTCCGGTGACAACTCCGACCTGGTGAGCTCGTAGCTCGCCTTCAGCGACGCTTCCGCTTCGTCGAAGCTGCGGCCGTCGTTGCGCACGCGGCCTTCCCAGCCGGCGCGGAAGCCGGGCGCGTAGTACTCGTAGGTATTGCCGGCAACGTAGTACGGCTCGGTGGTGTAGGTTTCGCGCCAGTACTCTTCTTCCTGTGTCGGGAATGCGGCCTCGGCAACGCCCTTGCCGGCAAGCCCGCCGGCGATTGCGCCTACCGCCGCGCCGATGACGCCGCCGACCGGCCCGCCGACCACCAGGCCTACCGTGGCCCCGGCCACGCCGCCGGATGTAGCGCCAGTCCCCGTGCCGAGCGGGTGCGCACCCGGCTCGCCACTGAGGGGGTCGCGGTTCAGGTCGCCCTGCTTGACTACGACTGTGGTGGTGACGATCTCGGTCATTGGCGATCTCCTTGAACGCTGGAAACAAGTAGGGGTTTGGCCACCGGGTTGAAGTCCACCCAGTCGCCGTCGCGCCATTCGCCTTCGGCCTGCTCGATGTCGGCCGCGCCCTGCGCCCGCAGGGTACTGACGACGCGTTGCTCGCTGGCCGGGTCGGCGATCCGGACCGAGAGCATCACTCCGGCCGGCCGGCGCTCGGGCCCGCCACTCTTGGCGTCATCCTCGCCGAGCTTGTCCACGGCACCCATCAGCGAGCCGACGTAGGCGCCGATTCCGCCAGCCGCAAGAGCGGTCACCGGCCCGCCCAAGGCACCTATGGCGCCGGCGGTGATTCCGGCGGCCGCCGCTGTGCTCGCCGAGCCCCCGTCGGCATCCCTGGCGCCGGGATCCTCGTCCTCGTCCCCGCCCATCGCGTAGGCATCGTGCTGCCCCGGCGCGTTGTTGTGGAAGATGCAGATGTCGTCCGTCGAGACGAAATCCGACAGCAAGCCCGCTGCCTTGTCTGCCTCGCTCTTGATTTCAAATCGCCCTGCAATGATTCGCTCGCTCATGGCCGATCTCCTTTCAGGATCTGCCCCCCTTGATTGCCGGCGCCACGCGCCAGATGACGTTGCCGACATCGTCGGCGACCAGCAGCGCGCCGCGCCCGTCCACGGCGACGCCGACCGGGCGCCCCATGGCGTTGCCGTCGGCGTCCAGGAACCCGGACAGCACGTCCTGCGGGTCGCCGGCCGGGCGGCCGCCCACGAACGGAACGAAGATCACCTTGTAGCCGCTCGGCGGCCTGCGGTTCCAGGAGCCGTGCTGGCCGATGAATGCGCCGCCCGAGTAGCGCTGCGGCAGCAGCGTGCCGCGGTAGAAAACCAACCCGAGCGGCGCTGTGTGCGCGCCTAACGCGTAGTCCGGCACCACGGCCTTCGCCACCAGGTCGGGACGCGGGGGCTGGACGCGCCTGTCGACGTGCTTGCCGAAATAGCTGTAGGGCCAGCCGTAGAAGGCGCCGTCCTGCACTGCCGTCATGTAGTCGGGAACGAGATCGCTGCCCAGCTCGTCGCGCTCGTTGACCGCGGTCCAGAGCGCGCCGCTTTGCGGTTGCCAGTCGAGGCCGTTGGGGTTGCGCAGCCCGGAAGCAAACAGCCGCGAGCGGCCGCTCGCGGGATCGACCTCGAGAATCGCGGCGCGGTTTACTTCATTCTCCATGCCGTTCTCGGCCGCGTTGCTGTTCGCGCCCACCGTGACGTAGAGCCGCGCGCCGTCGCGGCGGGCGATGATGTTCCTGGTCCAGTGGCGATTGATGGTGCCTGCCGGCAGGTCCGCGACCTTGCTGCCCGGCGCCTCTATCTTCACCTCCCCGGTGCGGTACGCAAACCGCAGCACTGCGTCGGTGTTGGCAACGTAGAAGGCGTTTCCCACCAGCGCCATGCCGAAGGGCGAGTTGAGGCCCGATAGGAACACGCTGCGTGTCTCGGCGACGCCGTCTCCGTCCGCGTCGCGCAGCAGCGTGATGCGGTTCGCGCTTGGCGTGCCGGCTCCGGCCTTTTTCATCAGCTTGCCCATCACCCAGCCCTTGATGCCCTTGCGGTCGTCGGGACGCGGCGGCGCGTTGCTCTCGGCGACCAGGACGTCGCCGTTGGGCAGGGTGTAGAGCCAGCGCGGATGGTCCAGTCCTGCGGCGAACGCGTTGACCGCCAGGCCGTCGGCGGCCTGCGGTTTTGCGCCCGCCGGCCAGCCCTTGGCGGGCGCGATCTTCACCGTGGGGATCAGCGTCTGGACCGGCGCCGGCAGCTTCGGGTCGGGGCCGTAGCCGTCGGCGACTGGCAGCGTTGCCCGGTCGCCGCAGGCTGCGAGGGCCGCAGCAAGCACCAGCGCCGGGAGCGCCGCGAGCTTCATTGATGCATCAGCAGCGCCGCGGCGTAGGCCACCGCGGCAATACCGCCGCAGACGAAGATCCACCCGGAGCGGCGCGGATGAGTTGCGATCAGCTGGTCGAGCACCGGCTTCTGGTCATCCACGCCGCGCGACATCTGCCTCGGCGAAACCCAGCGGTTGGCGTGCTTCTCGATGCTTCCCAGCGTGCCGGGCGCGAAGCAGAGCATGAGGCCGGTGATGACACCGAACGCTCCGCCGATGATCAGCAGCAGGCGCAGGGACTCGGCGGCAACCTGCAGCAGCGGCACCATGGCTCCCCTCGCCTGCGCCGGAGCCAGGGCGAAGCCGGTGATCTGGAAGAGCAGGATGAAAAGCGAAGCAGCGCCACCGATGATCAACGCGATCCCGACGGCATAGCGGTTGCGGTGCGCGAAGCGGTCGGCCGAGTCGCGCGGCAGTTCCGCTCCCCTGAAGATCGGGCGCAGCGAGACCCAGCGGTTCATGCCGCTGAAGAAGCGGAAGGTCGCCGCGCTGGAAGCTATCAGGCCGACGCCCGCCGCCAGGCCGGCGAGGCCGAACACGATCACGATCGTGAGGCAGGCCTGGTAAAGGATCGGCCAGAACTGGTCCGCCGGTATCGCCATGT
>JBKKAI010000524.1:0-4324 GCA_046714815.1 Terriglobia bacterium
GGAACAACCAGCAAACGCGTGCTGGTGGTCTTGAGCGACGGCGGCGACAACGCCAGCCGTCACACGCTCGACCAGGTTCTGGACCTGGCCCGCAAATCGAACGTGATCATTTACGCGCTGGGCATCTACGATGAGGCCGACCAGGACCGCAGGCCGGGCGTACTGAAACGCCTGGCCAAGGAATCCGGCGGCGAGGCGTTCATCCCCGAGTCGCTCAACCGCGTGAAAGGCATTTGCCGCGGCATCGCCCGCGACATTCGCAATCAGTACGTCCTCGGCTACATTCCGCTCGATAGCAGCCGCAACGGCGACTGGCGGACGCTGCGAGCAATGGCACGGGCGCCCGACGGGCGCAAGCTTTCCGTCCGCACCCGCACCGGCTATTTCGCCTCGGGAGGGAAGCCGTAATGGCCCGTGGGCGCACCGTACCGTTTCTTCGCTGGGCACAGTACCCGCTGATGATCATCGGCGTCGTGCTGCTGGGGTATTGCGCCGCGGTTTACGTGCGCGCCAGGCTGTATCAGGCCGAAGAGGGCCGCCGCTTCGAAGAGGCCCGGAAGGTGGCGCCCGGCGAGCCGTCCGTCCCCGCGCGGCGCCGCCCGCCGCCCGAACCCGGGGCCACCATCGGCCGTCTCGAGATTCCGCGTGTTTCCATCACGGCGATGGTCCGCGAGGGCGAAGACGCGCGCACTTTGTCGAAAGCCGTGGGGCACGTCCCCGGCACCGCGCTGCCTGGCGAGCCGGGGAACGTGGTGGTTGCCGGACACCGCGATACGTTCTTTCGCGGCCTGCGCAACGTCCGCAAGGATGACACGATCATCCTGAAAACGCTCGGTGGCGATCACCGTTACGCGGTTGAGTCCACGTCTATCGTGGCTCCCACTTACACACAGCCGCTCGACCCGACTGTCTCTCCTACGCTGACGCTTATCACCTGCTATCCCTTCTACTACGTGGGGAAAGCCCCGAAGCGCTTTATCGTTCGGGCCCGTGAGATGGAAGACGTCGCGCAGCAGCAGCGGCCGCCGCAGCAGGTCGCGGGGTTGTCGCCGGTTCGTCCGGCCGTTGCGGCCGTGCGGCGCCGGCCCGCCACCGCGAACCGGTCCGTGGCGCGGACGGTTGCCGCTCAAACTGCATCAGCGCCGCCGGTTGCCGCTCAAACTCCCGAGCGCAGCCGCCCGTCACGCGTCCGCCGCGCCCTCGGCTTTTTCCCCAACCTTGGCAAAAAGGCGTTCGTCGCCCTTCGCCGCGACCAGTAGCTGATCCAAAACTCATACAATCCAGCCGGACCCCCTTGCGCCGGAGTGCCTCCGGGCAGTAAATTGCGTAAGGAGGCGAAGATGACGATGACGCGGCGAGAGCTGTTTCGATGGGGAGGGGCCGGCGCCCTCGCGATGGGCGCGGCCGGCGGGCCCGCGGCGCTTTCCGCCCGGCCGCTTCCGGTGAAAATTGGAATCACCGACTGGGACTTGCGCAAGGAGGCCGACAGCGGTTCGGTGGAACAGGCCAGACGCATCGGCTTTGACGGCGTCGAGATCAGCCTCGGGGTCGGCGCCGAGCGGCTGCCGCTCGCCGACCCCGAGGTGCAACAGCGCTATCTGGAGGAATCCCGCAAGCATTCGCTGCCCATCGCCTCTACCTGCCTCAACATCCTGCACCGGAACTATCTGAAGAACGACGCGTTGGGCAAGCGCTGGGTGGCCGACTCGATCCCTATCACGCGCGCGCTCGGAGCACGGGTGATTCTGTTGCCGTTTTTCGGGAAGGGCCAGATTCGTGCCGCCGAGGAGATGGATTACGTCGCCGACTTTCTGAGAGAGATCGGGCCGGAAGCGGAGAAAGCGGGCGTCATCCTGGGACTCGAGAACACCAACTCCGCCGAGGAGAATGCGCGCATCCTCGACCGCGCTAAATCAAAGGCGGTGCTGGTGTACTACGATATCGGCAACTCCACCCGCGGCGGCTTCGACGTAGTGAAGGAGATCCGCTGGCTGGGCAAGGACCGCATCTGCGAGTTCCACCTGAAGGACAATCCGAACCTGCTGGGTCATGGCAAAATTGACCTGGCCGCGGTGGCCCAGGCCATCGGCGACATTGGCTTCACCGGCTGGGCGCACCTGGAAACTTCCTCGCCGCGCAAGAACATCGAACTCGACCTGTCGCACAACCTCGGCTACGTGCGCGGCCTTTTCGCGCGGCCGGGCGCCTGAGCCTTTTGTCCGCGCCGCGGCAGGTTTTGCCCTGCCGCGGCTGGGGCCGTCATTCCGGCAGTTCCGCCTGTTTCGGCTCCGGCAGCCAGTAACTCGCCGCCAATCCAATCCCATAGACGAGAAAGGCGACCAGCGCCGCGGCGTGAGCCAGCTTCGCAAATGGCGTGGCGCCGGGCATGCTGTTGGCCAACTGCGTGGTCACCAGCGCGGCCGAGGTCCCAATCATGCGGCCACCGACATTGGCCGCAAAACTCTCGCCCGTGCCGCGCAGGTACGTTGGATAAACTCGCGGCAGATAGTTTCCCCAAAAGCTGAACTGCGCCACGGTCAGCAGCCCGGCCAGGAAAATGCCCCACTGAAGAAGTGGAAGGCTGGAGGTGGCCCCAAAAAGAAAGACCAGCGGAATCAGGATCAGGCCGGGCACCTGGAAGACGCGCAGCAGCTTTCTACGGCCCACAATTCGAACCGCCAGATAGGCCAGCAGGAGGCGGCCGGCCAGCCCGCCCATTTCCTGAGCAAGTTGGACGCGGCTGACGGCCTGCTGCTGCTGCGGGCGCGGCAGGTCACGGACTTCCGACAGTCCCGGAACCAGCCGCGGGACATGCTGAATCGCGCCGAACGCCGCGCCGTAGCCACAGGCCATCAGCAGCGTGGTTACCAGCGTCGTCGTTCGGAAAGCCGGCCGGAACAGCTCGGCGATACTGGGCCGCTTCAGCGTTCCCTGGGCCTTCTTGTCGCGCCAAACCGGCGATTCCGGCAGAAACGGCCGGATCGCCATCAGCGGAATCGCCGGAATAATCCCCGAGATTAGCGTGTAGCGCCACGCCTCGTGGCCGCCCCGGATCGCCGGCAGGCTCGGTCCATAAGTGACGGCCAGGTAGTACGCGCCGGTGACCATCAAGCCGCCAAATGAGGAAAAGGCCTGCGTGTATCCCAGGACCGCCTCGCGCTGCTTGGGGTCGGGAAACAACTCCGCCAGCCAGGCGACGGCGGCCACGAACTCGACGCACACTCCCACGAAGGTGGTGCAGCGCAGAAACAGCAACATGTGGATCGAGGTCGAAAAACCGGCGGCGCCTGCCGAGAACGCATAGAGCAGGATGCTCCAGACCAGCACCCGCCTCCGGCCGAAGCGATCGGTAAGGTACCCGCCGAGCAGCCCGAAAACGCCTCCCGCCAGCGCGGGAAGATAAAACAGCATTCCCACCCAATAGTTGAAATCCGGCGTCCCCGGCTTCACGCCCACCAACTCCAACAGGGCGGGCCCCACAATCAGCGGGAGCATCAGCAGCTCGTAAATATCAAACGCGAAGCCGAGCGCCGCTACGGCGCAAATCAGCCACTGGATAGCAGTCAGGCGCGGCGTACTTCCGCTGCCAGGCGGTACGGCAGGCAGGTCAGATGACATCGGGCGGCCCTCTCCCTCCGAATCGTTCAAAGCTCGCGCAAAATTTGGCGGCCGGGGTTGCTTCGGGCGCACCATCATCGCCGAGTCCGATTGCGAAGGTCAAGCCAAGTGTTCGCCTCACCGGGCAACGGCGTTTTTTCGCCGACAGTCTCTACCGGCTCGTCAAGCACCGGGCCAGAAAGGCGATAGAATCGCGGCGATGGGTAAGCATGGTTGATCTCGGAGAGACGCTGCGCGAAAATTTCGGTTTCGCGGCTTACTGCCGCGAGACCGGCTGCCACCGGGGCCGCCTGTTGCGCTACTTCGGCGGGCGGCTTTCCGCCGGTTATCGCTGCGGGAATTGCTCGGGTTGTCGCGAGGACTCCCAGCGACAGCCGCCGGAAGTTCGAAGGAATGGCGAGGAATCCGATCTTCATGTTTTGAAGGGCAGCCTGGAAATCCGCCGGGGCCAGGCGCGGACGGCGCTAAGCCGCAGCAGCATCGCCGTGATCGAAGCGCAGGAACCGGCCAGCATCCGGATGGACGCGGGCTGCTGGATGGTTTATCTGGAACATCCGCTGGCGGCCTGGATTCGCTCTCACGCCCGGTAGAAACCGGGGCCAGGATGCCGTGGCGCCGGTGTTCTATTCGCGGACGGCGAAGTAGCCTTTGCGGGCCCGCAGTTTGACGCCCTTGCGCAGAGAAACCACTTCGATAGCGTGGAAGC
>JBKKAI010000525.1:0-16748 GCA_046714815.1 Terriglobia bacterium
ACCGTGACCCAGCGTGTTTGCATACACAGCCAGCGACAGTGCGACAAGCGAACAGACACTCAAGCGGCGGGACATTAGCGGCGCAGCATCTCCTCGACTTGGCGCCGCGCGACACCGCCGCGGTTACGGCTGGTGGCCTGCGCTTTCTCGAACATCCCCGGCGCTTTCCGCGGTTCTTTCAACTCCATGTAAAACTCACGCGCCCTTCGATCTCCAATCGCCGGCTTTGCCATTACTCAAGATCGCTTCCGCTTCAGCTCATGATGAGACAACTCACCGGGGCATTCTCAAGAGTCTCTGGGAAGTCGGAAAGCGCGCCAGACCCCGCGCGGCGATCCGGCGCGCCCCCGCGGCATCACCGGCGCGTTCCAACGCCGATGCCCAGTCCAGGTACAACTCCTCAGTCTGCAGTCCCGCTTGTTCAGCGAGTTGGTATTCTTTCACAGCTTCCCCGGGTTGGGACCGGCGCACGAAGATGCCGGCCAGGTTGAAGTGGGCAACCGGGGCCGGTCCCAGGCTGGCGCCACGGCGATAAGCATTCTCCGCATCGTCCAGGGCGCCCGAACGAAGCAGCGCATTCCCCAACACCACCCAGGCGTCGGGCTGGCTCGCGGCGTCCGGATTGGCGGCCAGCAGGCGCCGCATTACCTGGGCCACGCAATGCCAGTCGTCGCGCGCACTACAGAGGCGCACGAGCGCCGCCGCCGGATTCTGGTCGCCGGGATCGGAACGGAACATCCGCCGGTAAACCTGCTCGGCGCCGGCAATATCACCCAGTTTCTCGAGGCAGGCAGCCAGGCTCCCCTGAGCGAGAACATAGTCCGGCTGGATCTCGGTGGCCCGCTTCAGGTAGGGCAGCGCCGCCGCGGCGTCGCCGGTGAACATGCGAGAAACCCCCAGGTCGAAATAGGCCTTGGCCGAGCGCGGCGCGTCGGCAACATTCGCGGTCAACAATGTTTCCTGGCTGCGCCACACAACGTTGCGACGTATGGTCGCCGCGCCGTACGAAGAGATCAGCGCCACGGTCAGGGCCACCGCCCAGCGCCGCCGGTTTGCCAGAAGCAATGCGATTGCTTCGGCAAGCACCAGGCAGGTCCCCACCGAAGGGAGGTAAAGCAATCGCTCGGCCCGGATTGTGCCGATCGCAAATGGGATATTCGAAACGGGAGCCAGGGCGATCAGGAACCAGGCCAACCCGCGTCCGAAATCAGGATGCTTGTCCAAAGCGAGGCCGGCGCCCGCCAGGGCGGCCAGCAGAAGGCCGCTCCAGGCCAGCAGCCGCGGTTCCATCCACGCGGTCACCAGCGTTGTCTGGGGGAAGGAATAGTCGGCCGAAAGGTGATGCGGCGCGATGCAGAGAGCAAGGTTTTGGGAAAGAATCATCACGCCGGTGCGCACCCGCGTGAAAAAGTCCGCGAAGACCAGCGGATTGTCCAGATCGTAAACGAACTGCGGTGGAAAAAGATCACAGCAGTGAGCTGCCGCGCGAAGGCTGAGATAGATTACGACGGCGACAGCCAGGGCGATGATACCGCTGATCATCCGGGCCCGCGCGAGCCGATCCGGTGCACGCCACCACAACACGACTGCCAGTGCCGGGAAGGCAACAGCGCTCTCTTTTGCCAGCAGCGCAAGGACGAGCAGCCCGCAAGCCAGGACCGGGCGGCCGATCTGCGAGAGGGCCAACAAGCCCAGCAGAGTGGCCAGGAGTTCGCTGCGGGAAGTGATGCTGGCGACGACCTCCGAATGCACAGGAAGCACGGCGAAAAGCGCGGCAGCCAGCCAGGCCTTTTCGGCGCCCAGCGGCCGAAGCAGCCGATAGACCAGCGCGGTCACGCCCGCGTGCAGCAGGATATTTTCTGCGTGATAAAACCAGGGGCGGAGTCCCGCCACCGCATGGTCCAGGCTGAAGGAGAGCATCGCCAGCGGGCGATAGACTCGATTCCAGAGCTGGCCGGTGCTGAAAAAGCCCGCGGCGGTTTTCAGGCTGCGGATGGCCGACTGGTCCCCGACCCAGAGGACATCGTCAAAAACGAAGCCGTGGCCCAGAGTGTTCGCATACACGGCCACGGCCAGCGCGGAAAGGGAAAGGAAGCTCAGGCGGCGGGACATCACCGGCGCAGCATCTCCTCCGCCTGCCGCCGCCCGCGCTCGACCTCCGCCAGAAACGCCCGGCCCAGCGGGGCGCTGCTGCCGCGGTAACGGCTGGTAGCCCGCGCTTTCTCGAACATCACCAGCGCCTTCCGCGGCTCATTCAACGCCAGGTACGACTCACCGGCCATTCGGTAGCTTTCATGAGGAAGGACGGCGCGTTCAGCGGCACGGGAGAACGATCTGCCGGCTTCCGCATGGTTTCCGCGGCCCGCTTCCAGCACGCCCAGGCTGTGCCAGGCTTGCGCGCTCTCCCGCTGCGCCAGGGAGTTCCGATACTCCAGCCGCGCTTCATCCGTTCGCCCGCGCTGGTGCCAGATTCGCGCGATGTTGTAGCGCAGGTTTGGATCCTGGAAGAAGATTCTCTCGGCTTCCGCATACGCGCGCATTGCCTCTCCATCCATACCGAGCGCATCGTAAAGGCGCCCGGCGTTGGCAAGGAAATTGTAGCGCTCAACCGGCGCACTGCCGGCGGCGGGAAAGGGCCCGGAGGGGCAGGGCCTGGCCAGCTTGTCCAGCCAGGGTCTGTTTTCCGGCAAGACGCGCAACCACACACCGGAAACTTCATCCATGTAGACCAGCCGGAGGTCATCGCGCCGGCACAACAGGCTTACCGATAAGCGATGACCGTTGAAGCGTGCCAGTGAAATCAACAATGTGTTGATGCCCCTGCGGTCGAGAAAGGCCCGCCATTCCGCCTCGCCCGCCGACGGAAGTGTCAACTGTTCCAGAAAAACATCCGGCATGAAGGGCGCCGCTCGGCCGTCAATGTAGACCTGGTAACGAGGCCACAGGCGCCACATCGTCCACCCGCCGAGGTTGTAGTCGTTGTATAGGCGCCCAGGAAGTTTTTCGCGATCAATGAAATCGAGCGCACGCTCCGGAAACCACCAGGAAAGACCCCACCCGAAGTTGGCGATTTCGCCACGGGCGACGTAGTAGCGGTTGCCGGCAAAGCTTGCGGAGTGGAAGACAATCAGCACAACCAGCACGGCTGCGGCCCCGGCCGAACAGAGCCTGCGAATGTTGTTGTTCGCGGGCGGTCGGCCGCCCCGCAAAACAGCCGGCAAGACTACGGCGGCGGCCACGGCCAGCAAGGCCTGGCCGCGGGCATAGCGAAGGCCGAGATAAAGCCCCCCCGCCAATAACAGCAGCGGCGCCAACCGGCGCCGCACCACGGCCACCGCTACTCCCGTGGCTGCCAGCGCGGCGAGTACCCAAAAGCCGCTATCCGGGTCGTCCAGCCTCAGAAGTTCCTCGAACCGCCACCATCCAAGGGGAACGGGCGAGGCTTCAGCAATGAACCCCCGCTGGAACTCCATGTCCCCGCGCACGGCCAGGAGTGAGGAATAGATTCGCCATCCAAAAGGGTTCGCCATCACCGCCAGAACGCAGGCCGCGAGCAGCAGTGCCAGACTACGCGCCTGCCGGCGTCTGCCTTCGATCAGTTCCGCAGCGATAAAGGGAGGAAACAGCGCCAGGCCAAAAATAAAGCCCTGATGCAGATTTGCCCATATAAGCATCAGAATACAGACAAGATATAATGGGGACCTTAGCCCAATGTGTGCGCGCCACAGAAGGCACAACGTGGCGGTGAACAGCAGGGTTGTAAACATGTCGGCGCGCACTCCGGTTCGCGAGGCTATCGCTGGGACAGCCCAGGCCACCAGCAAAAGACTGCCCGCTGCCGGGAACGCTTTTCGATCCGAAGTATTGGCAAGCGATGTATTGGCAAGAACGATCAGCGCGACCGAGGCGAGACACGTCACGATAGCCAACCAATTGAGCGCCGGGTACCCGCCGGCAGCAAACAGCAGGTAGAAGACAGCGCCGGCTCCGGCCGGATAGGTCCACTCCCGTCCGCCGGCGGTATATGAAAAGACGTCTTGATGCGGAAGCCTGCCGGTCTGGAACAGGTAGCGTCCGTAGGACAATTGCCATCCCAAGTCGAAATTCTGAAGTGTTCGGCAGGCGGCCAGCCCGGCATAGATCAGAACCAGGACGGCCAGGGCCAGCGGAACTGCAGAGGATGGCAGTTTCATCGTGCCTGGATCTCTTTCGCGCGCAGGCGCGCTTTATCGGCCAATTCGCGCCTGCCCTGGGATTGGTAGAGCTCGGCGAGCTCCAGCCAGCGTGTCGGGTCGCCGGGGGAATACTTGAGGGCCTGTTCCTGAAAAGTTGTGGCTTGCGCCAGGTCGCCCAACGATTTCCATGCCCGGGCCTTTCCCAGTGCGACTTGCGCGTGAAAGTCTGCTCCGACCGTCTCTGTCCGGCCACGATAAGGGCTGAGGCGCTCGGCATCATCCAAAGCGTCCAGCGCGTCGCGGAATCGCCCCATGGTCAGGTAAACCTGGCCGAGGGTATGGTAGCGATCGTGCGCGTGAAACGAACGTGCCGCGGCACGGCGGATCGAGTGGACAGCCTCGGCGTACTTGCCCTGCGCAACCTGCGCACGGCCCAGAGCATACCATCCCGCGTCGGTCTCCTTGACCCTGACGGACGTTGCGTATTCTTCGGCCGCCTCGGCCATCTGGCCGTTGGCCTGCAGGAGTTGTCCCTTGGCCAGATAAAGATTCGGGTCATAGGGAAAGAGCCGCCGCGCCCGCTCAAGGTACTCCCTGGACTCGGCGTCGCGGGACAACATGTACAAGACCGATCCGGCGTTGGCGTAAAAATTGAACAAGTCGGCCCGGCCGGCCGTGGCCGGCGGCGCAAACGGTACGGTCTCGCAGTCAATCTGGAGCCGGCCAATCCAGCCGGCGTTCTGCGGGAGGTTGCGAAGGAAGACCACGGCCACTTCGTCCAGATAAACCGGACGCCACTGGCGGCTCTGGCAGAACTGTCGCAGTGGAATACTCCCCAGTCCCCCATAGCGGGCCACGGAAAAGATCAAGGTGTTGAAGCCGAAGAGATCCGCCTGACGCTGCCATTCCGGCGAGTCGGGTGGCTGTTGCATCAGCGCGCGATGCTTAAAAAACAGATCACCGCCGAACGGAACCGCTCGGCCATCCAGGTAAACCTCGTACTGGGGACCGATGCTCCAGGTCAGGTAGCCACCCACGTTGTAATCGTTAAAAACACGTCCCGGGAGGCGCTCGCGAAGGAGAAAGCCGGCGGCCCGGCTGGGAAACCACCACGAGGTCCCGGCGCCGAAGACCGAAGCGTCTCCGGCCGAAAGATAGTAACGGTTGGAAACCAAGTCGGAAACGCGAATGCCCACCAGCCAGCAAAACGCCGCCGCCAGCACAAGGCAGGCGACTGCCTGTTTCTTTCGACGAGGCTCCGTAAGCGCCGTTCCGGAGAAGTATTCATCCAGCAAGGAACCAGCGACCACCACGGACACAATGGCGAATAGCGCCTGGAAGCGCAGATATCGAAGCGAAAGAAGCGCCGCGCCCGCCAGCAATAGCGCCGCGCCGGGTTCCGACCGCCGGAGGGCAACGGCCAAGGCAACCCCGGCCGCCGCCAGAATCCACCAGTAGGAACTCTCGGGACTGCGCCAGGCCAGCGCCTCCTGCAAGCTCGCGGCCGAGAGCGGCACCCGTGACCAATAGCCCACAAAATCTCCAAACGCTTCCATCACACGGCCCTGACGGATGATTGCCAGATAAATTCGCGGCCCCCACGGGTTTAGCAGCGTAACCACGCATGCCGCCGCCAGCCAGGGAGCCGCGCGTCGCAATCGCGCCAGCACTATCACCCTCCGCTCCCGATGGAGCGAATCCAGCAGTTCACCGCCGGCATAGGCCATCACCAGTGCCAGCCCGGCGATAAAGCCCAGGTGCAGGTTGACCCACAGGACCAGGCACGCGGGGAGCAGCCAAAGCGGACCCTTCGAACTTCGCCGGTATTGCCAAAGAAGGCTGAGGCCGGCGGCAAACAGGACGGTCGTGAACATGTCCGAAACGGGCGCGGTGCGATAAGCGATGGCGGGCACGGCCAGGACAGCCAGGGCGGCTGTCAGCACTCCGCCGTTGCGCAGGACCAGCGCGACCGTGCCGATGCACGCAGCGGCGCTCAGCCACGACAGCGCGGAAAAACCTCCCAACAAGTACGCGGCGTAAAATAAGACGCCCGAAAAGGGCGGATAGATCCATTCTCGTCCTTTGGCCGTGTAGGAGAAAACGTCTGTGGAAGGAACCTGCCGGTGTTGGACAACGTACCGCCCTGTCGCCAGTTGCCAGCCCAGGTCGAAGTCACTGACCGTTCGCAACCCGGCGATCGCCGCGTAACAGAGTGCCAGCGCTAACAGCGCCAGGCGTGCGATGCGCTTGAGAAAGGCGGCGCTCTGCTGATTCTGTTCAGGAGAATTCATTTGGGCCGTAGCGAATCGGCACGGGCACGGGCGCGCTCGGCGTCAGTGGCTCTGTCTTGTGCCTGGCAGGGATCGGCCAGCTCGAGCCGGGATTTGACGCAACTGCCTGGCGCGCGTGCTTCTGCGCCTGGCAAAATGCGGCCCAGCGCGTTACTTGGCCGGCCCATGTCCAGGATCCCTGGCCGGAACGCAGGTACCCGCCGATGTTGTAACCTGTGACGACAGCCGCAAGAATTCGACAGTCGCAAGGGGTCAGCCCGGAACTCGGCTCGGCGCTAAGAACAGAAAGGGAGGACCACCTGGGTCCTCCCTTAAGAAGTGCCAACGTTCGGCCCGGCTTAGATGGGTGTATCGCTGACGGTCGCGAGGGTGGTGGCGTTCGCGCGGATCACATTCGACTCGTTGGAGAAGAACGATCTCTGGCCGCTGGATCCACGGGCCTGCGGCTCGGCGGTGACGGTGTACTGGGCAACAAACCCGAAACTCCCAACCGGCACGTAGCTGAACGAATAACCACTCTTGATGAACGTGGTGGTGCCACCGCCGGTTGACCTGGACGCAAGGACCGGGTCCACCAAGTCAGCGTTCTGCGGGCCCACGTCCTGGGCCAAACCTGACGCGGGCGCGCCGAGCTGGTTCAGGGTAGTGCTGAAGCCCGAGTTAAAAGTGGAGGCATATGTCACCTCCGCCGTGTTCAGAGAGCGCAGCGAACTGGTCGCCGACGCCTCGTTGGCTGCGATACGCGATCGCAGCAGGTTCGGGATCGCGATGGCTGCAATGATCAGAATGATCGCTACTACGATCAGCAGCTCAATCAGCGAGAAGCCCTTTTGTTTTCTCATGTTGCCCCTTCCGCTCCCTGACGGGAGCTCGTTAGCGTTTGTTTTTGGTTGATGCAGGTCTGACAAATCCCCGCTCTTCCCGAACTTCAGTTAGTGCAATCAAGCCGCCAAACCGAGTCTGCTAGTTACAGTCCACATAAGTTTATGTATCACAAGTATTTACATTCCAAGCCTGTCAACGTTCTGGGCCGCGTTCTAAGGCTTGTCCGGAGCGACTGCCACTAATTGTCACTATGGGGAGACACTTTTTGGCGCTATGGCTGAAGGGGCTGAAAAACACAAAAGCGGGTGCGGCACAACCGCTTCTGTGAGAACCCTGGACTTTAGATCGGCATGTCGCTGCTTCCGGCAACGGTCGTCGCGTTCACGCGGATTACCAGGGGTTCATTAGTGAAGAATGAGCGCTGGCCACTCGATCCTCGGGCCCTGGGATCGGCATGGACCTCGTACGAAGAAACCGATCCAAACGACGGTGTGTTGGGCCGGTACTCGAAACCATAACCACTTTTCTCAAACGTAGTATTCGTACCGCTGCCCGGCACTCGCCCCGCCAGGACGGGATCGAGAAGGTCGGCGTTGTTCATGGTGGCTTGCTCAGTCGGCACCAACGGGGCGCCCAGGCGGTTCAAGCCCTCGGTGTAGCCGGAACTATAGGTTGCAGCGAAGGTCACCTCGGCATTGTTCAGTATTCGAAGCGAACTGACAGCGGACGCTTCATGCGCGGCGATTCGAGCTCGTAACAGGTTCGGTATCGCGATGGCCGCAATGATCAGAATGATGGCCACCACAATCAGCAGCTCAATCAGGGAAAACCCGCCTTCTCTTTTCATAGCCGTCCTTTGATGAGCCTGGGGCAATTCGCGTTCCAAACCCATGCCTCCTTGGAACATTCCTTGAATACCTTTTAGCATCAATAGCTTATAGATGGAAGGCGAATGTATGGCCAGGGCTGACCCCGCCCAGTAATCACAATGTGACACTTATGACATCCCTGTATCGAGACGAGCCGATCTCGCCATCCGCAGGAAGTAGCTGTGAATGCTTGATTCAACGGCCAGTTCGGGATGAAAAGTCGAAGCCAACAGGCGCCCCTCCCGAACCAGAACCGGCGTCCCACGGCACCGTCCGAGAATCTCCACACCCGGGCCGGCCGCCTCGATGATCGGTGCGCGAATGAAAACCATCTCCGTCCGCCTATCGGGAGATGCGCCGCAGAGCGGCTCGCGGACAATGAAACTTGAGGCTTGGCGGCCGTAAGCATTCCGCCGGATTCTGAGGTCCATCAGCCCAAGACTGCGCTGCTCCGGATTGGTTACCTCGCGGGCCATGAGGATGGCTCCAGCACAGGTACCGAAGATTGGGACGCCCTTCTCGGCCGCTTCCCGGATGGGCTCAAACAGTCTCTCTTCCGTCAGAAACTTCAAAACCGTCGTGCTCTCGCCTCCCGGAAGAATCAGGCCATCCACGCCGGCGATTTCCGCAGGATGTCTTACCAGTATGGGAGTGGCGCCGGCACGCACGAGGGCTTCGGCATGCGCCTGGAAATCACCCTGGATGGCCAGCACACCGACACAGACGTCACCTTTTCCGTTCGGGTGCATCGGCGCTACCAACCTCGCGTCTGGAGAAGCTCCTTTTCTTCCAGCTTGGCGATGTCAATGCCCCGCATGGCCTCGCCAACCGCCTCGGAGCATTCCAACAGAACCGCCGGCTCATTGAAGTGCGTGGCCGCCTTCACGATCGCGCGAGCCCGCGACTCCGGATCGGAGGATTTGAAGATACCTGAGCCGACGAAAACAGCCTCGGCTCCCAACTGCATTACCAGGGCGGCGTCAGCCGGCGTCGCGATTCCGCCAGCGGAGAAATTCGGAACCGGCAGTTTTCCGTTCTGGGCCACCCAACGCACCATCTCGAGGGGAGCACCCAGTTCTTTCGACTTAGCCACCAGCTCCTCAGAACCAAGGACAGTCACCTGGCGCATCTCCCTCACAATGGCGCGAATGTGCCGAACCGCTTCGACGACGTTTCCCGATCCGGCTTCTCCCTTGGTGCGAATCATTGCCGCGCCTTCGGCGATGCGCCTCAGCGCTTCGCCCAGGTTGCGCGCGCCGCAGACAAATGGCACTTTGAACGGGTGTTTTTCGACATGGTGTTCTTCGTCGGCGGGCGTCAGCACCTCGCTCTCATCAATGAAGTCCACTTCCAGGGCCTCCAGAACCTGGGCTTCGGTGAAGTGCCCGATCCGAACTTTGGCCATCACCGGAATGGTGACCGTTTCCATGATCTCGCGGATGATTTTGATGGAGGCCATGCGGGCTACGCCGCCTTCTTTGCGGATGTCGGCCGGGACCCTCTCCAGAGCCATCACGGCGACGGCCCCGGCCGTTTCCGCGATACGGGCCTGTTCCGCGTTAGTGACGTCCATGATCACGCCACCTTTTAGCATTTCGGCCAGGCCGACTTTCAGCCGGAACTGGTCATCCATAAAGATCGGTCGCTCCGTCATCGCATTCCTCCCAAAAACCCGGCGCCGCGCGCTCGTTGTGGACTGTACGCGGCGCCACGAAATGGGGCCGCTCATAGGGCCAATTCTACTACAGCCGCGGCCGGTTATCGAACCTCATAGTCCCTGAAGAAACGGATTCAGGTTCCTTTCCCGGCCGATGGTGGTGAGTGGCCCGTGCCCGGGCACAACCACGGTTTGATCGTCGAGCGCCAGCAGCTTGTCGTGGATGGAACGCAGAATCTGGTGACTGTCGCCGCCGGGAAGGTCGGTGCGGCCGATGCTGCCCTGGAACAGCGTGTCACCGGCGAACAGGAGTTTTCCGCCCGCGTCGGGAAAATAAATACAGCTGCTGCCCTGCGTATGGCCCGGCGTGAACAGCACGGAGCCTTTCGCCGGCCCCACCGTGATCACATCCCCTTCCCGCAGAAATGCGTCAATCCCGGCTGTCTCCGGTGGCGACGGCAGGCCGATCATTTGCGCCTGCTGCGGCATCGCCTGGTAAAGCCAGTGATCGGCCTCGTTCAGCAGGATCGGCGCTCCGGTGGCATCCTTCAGCTTCTTCGCCCCCCCGACATGGTCAATGTGGGCGTGGGTGATGGCGATGAGCTTCAACTTCAGCCGATGACGTTGCAGCACCGCCAGAATGCGCTCCGTCTCATCGCCGGGGTCTATGACGATCGCTTCCCCGCCCTCCTCGTCGCCAAAGACCGAGCAGTTGCACTGCAGCCATCCAACCGGCAAAATCTCATGAATCATCTGGTTCCCCGAGGCGCACTATACCAAGATGGTAAAGATCCAGAAAGCGGAGAACCAGATCATGGCCGAACTGTCCTCCAGGGAGAATCCGCCGGAATGAGCCTGCCCCTCCTCAATCCTTTCCGGGCCGGCTTGTTGGTGGCCGCTCTCGCCATTCTCGTCTATCTGAATACGCTGCCGAACGCTTTTGTCATGGACGACTGGCCGCAGCTCGTGGAGAACGCATTTCTGCGGCGATCGGACGGCCTCCGGCGAATCTTCACCAGCAGCGTCTGGGCGTTCGTCGGACAAGATGTCACCAGCAACTTCTATCGGCCGCTGATGCAAGGCGCCTGGTATGTTCTGTGGCCCGCTTTCGGGACCGATCCGGCCGCCTACCACGCGCTCAACATTCTGCTGCACGCCGGAGTTTCGGTCGTCGTTTTTCTCTGGCTGAGGTTGATCCAGCCGAGCGGGCAGGTGGCCTGGCTGGCAGCCCTCCTGTTCGCCGTTCACCCCATCCATACCGAAGCAGTCGCCTGGGTCTCTGCTCTGCCCGACCTGCAGTGCGCGTTTTTTGTCATGCTGGGCTTCTGGCTCTATCTTCGCGGTGAGCGAGCCGGCGGCGCCCGGCGGTATGTCCTGGCGGCTGGAGTCGCTGGATGCCTGCTTTTGAGCTTGCTGGCCAAGGAAGCCGGACTGGTTCTGCCGGTGATGCTGGTGCTCTACGAACTGGGCAGGAAGCGATCCGGCGTTGTCCTGATAGACGAGCATGAGGGGCGCATCCCGCCTCGCGACGCTCGCTACATCCTGTTTGTATTCGGCGCAATGGGGCTCGCCTTGGCCGTCTACCTGGGGATGCGCTTCTATGCCCTCGGGGGCCTGATGCCCATGCCGGGCTTCACGCCAGGGGGACGGATCCTCGGCTGGATCGCTCTGCTTTACAACTACACGCAGCGCGTGCTCTATCCCACCGTTCTGAACAGCTTTCACGTGATTCCCGCGCCCCGAGGGTTCCTCTCGGGACAGGTCCTGGCGGGGTTGGCAGTCGGCGCCGGGTTGAGCAGCCTGGCGGCCTGGCTTTATTGGCGCAAACGTGCCGAGTGGCTGTCCATACCGATGTTTCTGGTCGCCCTGGCCATGGCCCTTCCGGCCACTATTCCGGAAAACGGCTTCGCCATCCGGGAACGATATGTCTATTTGCCGTCCGTGGGTTTTTGCTGGCTGGCGGCCGCCTTCCTCAACCGAATTTCAGCCAGCACGGGATGGAAGCCGGTGGCCGCCCTGGCGGTGGCGCTGGTAGGGCTCTATAGCGCGCGTACCGTACTGCGCAACCAGGACTGGCGCGACGAGATTCCCTTCTATCTCCGCGAGCTTCGAAATGGCGGTGAGCAGGAGCAATTGGGCGATCTACTGATGAATGCCTATCTCCGCCGCGGAATGGTGCGGGAATCCCTGGAATATGCCGAAGCATCCGTACACCGCAATCCGCGCCAGGCCTCCGCTCATCTGAATCTGGGGATTGTGTACGGGCTTTTGAAAGAGCAGGCGAAAGCGCTCGCCGAATACCGCTCCGCGGCCGATTATGCTCGCCAGAACCGCGAGCCGGTCGTCGCCGCGCATGCTCTGCACCGCATGGCTAATGCATACCGCGACATGAATCGTCCGGATCTGGCCATCCCCCTGTACCGGGACGCCCTTCGACTTCACCCGCACGTGGCCAATGGGTTTAACGATTTAGGAATGGCATTGTGGCAGACGGGAAGGCTGGAAGAGGCGTTAGTTGAGCTTCGAGCCGCCATCCGGCTCGATCCGGCTTCTGCTCTGGCACACTCCAATTTGGGCCTGGCGCTGGCGGCGCGAAACGACCTGCCCGGCGCGCGCGCCGCATTGGGCGAAGCGTTGCGGCTGGAGCCCGGAAGCGCCGAAACTCTGGCCCGCTTGGGAGTGGTTGAACTGCGCGCTGATAACTTGCCGGCTGCCCGCCGGTTCTTCGCCCAATCGCTCTCGCTGGATCCGGCCAACACGCGGGCCAGGAGAGGGATGGACATGCTCGGCCGATAGGCTCGAAAGCCGCATCCTGGCCTCCGCTGTTAGCCGCCCGTGGTAAACCCGCTCCCTCAGGCTCAGCAAGCGCGGTCAGTACAGGCGTACACCACGGGCTGTATGAGAGCTTGCGAATCGCCCGTCAAAGTTGTATTCAAGATCGGATGGCGAAAGCGACGACCCCGACACCCCTCGATGCCAGCCATGTCACGGCGGGCGCGCAATTTCGAGCCTACCACGGATGGAGAATTCCGGAAACGTTCGGCGATGAGGAGCGTGAGTATCGGGCCCTGGTCGAGGCCGCCGGAGTCTATGACCTGACGTTCCGCGGCAAGATCGCGGCCACCGGCGCGGACCGCGTGGACTTCCTCCACCGCATGCTCACGAATGAGGTGAAGTCGCTCCAGCCGGGCGAAGGCAACTACTGTTTCCTGCTTAACGCGCAGGGCCACATCCTTGCCGATCTCAATCTGCTCGTCGAGCCCGGCCGGCTTCTGCTTGATTGCGAACCTTTTCTGACGGGAAAACTCGTCGAGACGCTAAACCGCTTCATCATCATGGACGAGGTGGAACTGCAGGATCTGTCGCCGGACCTGGGTACGATCGCGATCGAGGGCCCTCGAAGCGCCGAGGTGGTTTCCGAGGCGCTCGAGATCCCTCCTCCTTCAGAACCGCTTGCCCACCATGCCCACCATGCCCACCTGGCCTCTTCCAAAGTCCACGATCATCTTGTGGTCCGCGCGGGTCAGACGGGCGTCGGTTTTTGGGTGATTGCCGGTACCGAGCGAATCCCGCGGCTATGGGAACAGATACTGGACGCTGCCCGCGCGGTTGGTGGCCGTGCGGTGGGCTTTCGCTCCGTTGAAACGGCCCGCATTGAAGCGGGCATCCCTCGATACGGCGCCGACATCGAAGAGCAGAACCTTCCGCCGGAAACGGGACAGATTCATGCCTTCAGCTTCACAAAGGGATGCTACCCCGGCCAGGAGATCCTGGAGCGCGTGCGTGCCCGCGGCCACGTCAATCGGAAGCTGGTCGGCCTGGTGGGTTCGTCCGCGACAGTCATGGCAGCGGGGATGAAAGTTCATGCCGCCGGCCGGGAGGCCGGCTACATCACCAGCGGGACGCATTCACCCGCCCTGGGCAAGCCCATCGCTCTCGCCTATATCCGGCGCGGGTTCTTCGACGCAGGGACGCAGGTGGAGGTCGGCGGCAGTCCCGCGGTGGTGGCCAGCCTTCCCTTCCGCGCATAGCCCGATCCAAAACTCAAAGTCAGGCGATATTGAGGGACTTCTTGAACGAGCCGCGCTCGGCTGCAATTTTCTTCTGCAGCAGAGTAATCGCGTAGATCAACTGTTCCGGCCGAGGAGGGCAGCCGGGCACGAACACATCAACGGGGATCACTTGGTTGACGCCCTGCACGATGGCATAGTTGTTGAAAACCCCCCCGGACGTGGCGCAGGCGCCCATCGAGATCACCCACTTCGGCTCGGGCATCTGCTCGTAAAGCTGCTTGATGATCGGCGCCATCTTCTGCGAAACGCGGCCGGCGATGATCATCAAGTCGGACTGGCGCGGCGAGCCGCGGAAAACTTCCGCGCCAAAGCGGGCGATGTCGAAGCGCGAGGCGCTCATGGACATCATCTCGATAGCGCAACAAGCCAAGCCGAAGGTCATCGGCCACAAAGAAGACTTCCGCCCCCAGTTCACCGCCTTGTCCAGCGTGGTGGTAATGAGGCCTTCCCAGCCCGCATCACCTGCCTGTCGCGTGCTCATGCTCATATTTTACCGGCAAAACCCCTCTACGGATGCAAGAGAATCTTACCGAACAATTCCCGATGTTCCATGCGCTCGTGGGCCTGCCGTGCCTGGGCCAGCGGAAACGCACGGTCTATCACCGGCCGCAGCCGCCGGGCGAAGATGAACTTCAATACTTCGAGCAACTCGGCCTTGCTCCCCATGAACGAGCCGAGGACTGAAAGTTGCCGCCCGAACAGGTAGCGAAGGTCCACGCGGGCATCAAAGCCGGTGGTTGCGCCACACGTAACCAGCCGTCCTCCGGGAGCAAGGCTCATCATGCTCTTGTCCCAGGTGGCGGCGCCAACATGCTCGAACACGATGTCTACTCCACGACTGCCGGTAAGGCGCTTCACTTCTTTGTGAATGTCCTGAGTGGCGTGATTGATGACCTCGTCGGCGCCCAGCTCGCGGGCTTTGGCAAGTTTCTCCTCGCTGCCGGCGGTGGCGATGACACGGGCATGGAAAAGCCTGGCGATCTGAATGGCCGCGCTGCCCACGCCGCTGCCCGCTCCCAGCACCAGGATTTCTTCGCCGGCCCGCAGGCCCGCGCGGCCGAGCAGCATGTGCCACGCGGTGACAAATACCAGCGGAACAGCCGCCGCTTCGTCGAAAGAGAAATCGTCCGGAATGGAAACGACGTTGACCTCCGGAACACCGACGAACTCCGCGTAGCCGCCGTCCCGCACCGCGCCAAAGACGGCATACTGGCGGCAAAGGTTGTCCCGTGCTTCGAAGCAGTGCCGGCAGGCGCCGCAACTGTGGCCCGGCGCGACCAGCACGCGCGCGCCCGGCCGTACACGCGTGACCATCGCTCCCACTTCCACGACCTCGCCGGCGATATCGCTGCCGGCGATTCGCGGCAGCGGAATCTGCCTGCCCGGATAGCCTCGCCGCAGCCAGAGGTCGAGATGGTTCATGGCACATGCGCGCACGCGCACCAGCACTTCGGTGGGATTGATGGAGGGGTCCGGAGCTGATTCATATTTCAGCACCTCCGGCCCGCCGTGCTCGTGAAACCGAACCGCTTGCATCGGACATCCTTTCCCCTTCGAACACCCTCAGGCCGCTGTCACCCCGCACGCGCGTAGGTAGCACAAAGCCGAGGCGCGAGCAAACCGGTTTTTGTACCGGCGGTCGAGCCCCGCGCGGCGTGCTAAGATGGGGCCGCATGGATGTCTTCGACGAGTTGGCGCGGCTTCGGCGGGATGGCCAGAAATCGGCCCTGGCAACGATCGTTGCCGTCCGCGGGTCCATCCCCAGCTATGAAAGCGCCAAGTTGCTGGTGCGCGAAGACGGCAGCATGGTGGGCACCATCGGCGGCGGCTGCGTCGAGGCGGAAGTGTGGAACGCCGCGCGCGAGGTGATTCAGACGGAGAAGCCTCGCAGGATGTCGTTCAACCTGGCCGGTGAGGCTCTCTACGACAACGGCCTGATCTGCGGGGGGCAACTGGAGGTGTTTATCGAGCCGATTCTTCCGATCCACACCGCTTACATCTTCGGCGGCGGGCACGTTTCCCTGAGTCTTTCCAGGGCGGCGGCGCTGGCAGGCTTTCGGACCGTGATCGTGGATAACCGCGAGCCGTTCGCCAACCGCGAGCGGTTTCCCGACGCCGACGAAGTCTACTGTGAAGAATTCGAAGACGTGTTCCCGAAGCTTGCCGTGCGGGAGTCCGCTTACCTGGTCATCGTCACCCGTGGCCACAAGGATGACATGCGCGTGTTGCGCTGGGCCGCCGGCACACCGGCCCGCTACATCGGCATGATCGGGAGCAAACGCAAAGCGATCGAGGTCCTCAAGGAATTGGAAAAGGAAGGTATCTCGCGCCGTGACCTCGAGCGTATTCATTCGCCGATGGGCCTGGAAATCGGCGCGATTTCACCGGAAGAGATCGCCATCAGCGTGGTTGCCGAGATGATCGCCGTGCGCCGCGGCGCCGGCATTTCTCAGCCGGCCACCAAGTCCATCTTCGCCGCCCATTAGCCAGGCGCTCCCGATGACCGCCACGCCTGCCGGGGTGATTCTTGCCGCCGGCGAGTCTTCCCGCATGGGTTTCCCGAAGGCTCTGCTTCCCTACCGCGGCGCGACTTTCCTCGAGCATCTCGCCGGCCTGCTGGCTGGTTTCTCTCCGATCCGGCTGCGGCCGCTCCTCGTCGTGCTCGGCCACGATGCCCAGAGAATCCGTAGGGCTGTCCATCTCCCCGCCGGCGTCAACATTGTCGTGAACGAACAGTATCGGCTCGGGCAGCTTTCGTCCTTGCAGACCGCCGTTCGCGCGCTCGATGGAAGCGGGGCCGCAGGACTCCTGGTCGCACCCGTGGCTGTCTCTTATACACATAACCGAGCCCACGAGAC
>JBKKAI010000526.1:0-3506 GCA_046714815.1 Terriglobia bacterium
TTTTTTTAATTAAAACCCCAAACGGCGTAATTAATAATTTAATAATTAATATTAAATTTTTGCCCGCCCCTCGCGGGGCCTGCGGCTCTACCTTTCCCAGCCGCGGACGCGGACGCTTCCGCCGGATCTGTCCAGGTAAACGGTCATGAGCCGGGCAGGGCTGCCATCGGCGCGGCGGCTGGAAAGGCGGAGCTCGGCGCCGGCGCCCAACAGCGGGATGCGCCCACCGCCCACCGACTTCGGCGACTGACTTTCGGGCTCGACCAACACCCAGCTCGTGGCCGCGTCCGCCAGGCCATGGCGCACCGCCAGGTCTTCGAACTCGAGCGATTCGCCGCCCGGCGCGATCTTGAATCGGTCGAGCGTCGAAACGCGTGAGAAGCCGTAGCGGCCCACCTTGCGCTGACGCTCGATCAGCGTTCGCACCAGCGCTTCTTCGGCGCGCGGGTCGCTGAGCTGCCCGGTCTTCACCGCCGCGCGGATCTGCGCTTCGCTGAACGACATCACCACCTTGGCCGCCCAGAACGCGTCGCTGGCGTCCATATGGTCAAACGCCACGATTTGGAAGACTGAGCGCCAATCCTGGGGCGAGAAACTCTCGCTGTCAAACGGCCCGATGGTGGCGTGCACGGTGCGCACGGGGCGCTCGCGCCAGCGCGGCTGCACGATGCCCAGCGTGATCAGCGGCGTGAACATCTGCTCGAAATCAACCATGTAGGAGTTGCCCATGCGGGGCACCTTCGGGAAATGCGAGGCGCTGCCCAGCGTCGAGCCGAAATCGAGCAGGTAATGGCGCAGGAACTTGCGCCCGCCCTCTTCCACATAGGTATCCAGCGTATTGCCGACGCGGATGTCGTAGTGATTCAGCCAGGCGCTCATCAGCCGCAGGCCGCGCAGCTCGCGGCGGTGCTGGTGGGGAATCAGGTCGTTGGGGTCGTCCTTGCGGGTGCCGTCGAATTGGAAGAAACCGACCGGCGTGCCGGGCAACTGCAGGCTCAGCACCGCGCGGTAGCGGCCGTCGGGCAGCCGCGCCGCACCCTTCAGCACTTCGTCCACGTCGGCGCGGGTCATTGCGCGACGCTGACCCTTTTTGTCCCAGACCCTGGCCTTGGGGTCCACCTGAAGCTGGTCGGCGCGTAGCGCGCCGATCCATTCCTGCGGGCCGTTGAAACCCATGGCGTGGAACAGGCGCGACCCGATCATTTCGGCCGCGGTGCTGATCTCGGGATGCTCGGGGGAATCAAACTTGATGAAGTACAGGTTGCCGCGGGAATCGCGGGTGGGGCCGAAACCGGGCGATGCGCCCGCGTCCTTCCCCCGCGTTATCGTCAGCGTGCCGGCCAGGTCGGGGCCGGGCCCCTGGTTGGCGCCCTGCGCGATCTGCTCCGGCGTCATCGGGCGCAGGTGGTTGCGGTTTGTGTACCAGCTCGAGTCCGGCGCCTCGTCCCAGGCGTTGACGTTCCAGGCCGGCGTGCTGTCGCCGGGCTTGAAGACGGTTTTCGGGATCTTGCCGAAGGTGCTGTTGAAGAAGTCCCAATAGAGGGCGTCTTTGTATTCGGCCGGCTGGGGGATGTCGGACATGTCATCGTCCAGCCACAGCTCGGGACGCGGGCCGGCGGCGTTCCGTGAAAAATGGGCCGCCGGCGCGAGCAGAGCGGCCAGCAACAGGACAAAGCACAGGGCGGAAAATGCCCGCGGTTTTTGGCGCTGGCGCATCAGAACGTCGCCCCCATCGAGAAGTAAATGCGGGTGCCTTCACGGCTGCGGCCCACCATGACCTTGAACGGCGTGGTGGTGGCGCCGAGGAAACGGATGCCGCCGCCCCAGCCGGCGCGCAGGCCGCGCCAACTGAAGTCGCCCGGCTCGCGCGCCACCTGGCCCGAGTCCACGAAAGTCACCAGGTCAATGAATGAATTCAGGTTGAAGCGGTACTCGGCGGTCATCAGCACTCCGCTCAGGTCATAGAAGCGGAACTCGCGGTAGCCGCGCATCGTGCGGCTGCCGCCCAGGATGAACTGCTCGAAGAAGGGCACCGAGCTGCCGCCCAGCGCCTGGTTGGTGACGCCGAGAAAGCGCAGCGCCAGCGTGCGGTTCTTGCTTCCCAGCGGCACAAACCGCTGCGCCTCGACCTCGTAGCGGCGAAATCCGAAATCTTGTTCATCGCGGCTGCGGTTCCAGGATGCCGACAGGCGGTGCAGGCCGCCGCTGCGCGGCCGGCCGGGCACGTCGCGGCTGTCATGCTGGAGCGCGGCGCTGCCGGTCCACAGGCTGGCGCCGTCGGCCAGCCCCGGGATCCGGCGCGGCGAGTGCAGCGCGCTGATTACCGGGAAGGCTTTGTCCTTGCCGTCGGCGACATCGGTGCCGCGCAGGCCGAAGCGGGTGACGAGCTGTACCCGCGGCGTGAAGAGGAAGCGCGGGCCCACCAGCAATTCCTGTGAGGTGGTCTTGTAACTGGTGCGGCCACCCAGTCCCGAGTCGTTGCCCAGGCCGAAGAAGTCATCCTGGGTGCGTACGCGGTAGAACGCGCTGCTGTCCAGGAAAACGCGCTTGCCGGAGAGCGGCAGGCTCCAGGCCACGCCGTACTCCTGGTAGAGCAGCGTGGAGACGCGCGCCGGGATTTCCAGCCTGCCGCCGGGCCGCAGGAAGTCGTTGTGGTAATACATGGCGCCGACGGTGAAGCCGGTGCCGATGCCCAGGCCGCCGAACAGCGGCATCACGCCCTTGTCGCGCTCGGCGAGGTAGTAGTTCGCCTTCAGTTGCAGGCGCTTGTCCTCGACCGCGATCAGGCCCTTCCTCATGCCTTTGCCCATGACGATGAAGGGGATCAGCGGCGTCTTGCGCAGCTTGAAGCGGTGCTCGCGGCGCTTGGCGCGCCGCGCCTTCTCCACGTCAATGATCCGCTCGCGCTGGACCGATGCCGCCTGCGTTCCCGCGCGCGCCTTCGAGGCCTTGCGCGGACGGGGATGCGCCGGGACCGCTAATGAGCCGCAAAAAAGGAGCAGAACAACCAGCCGAAGGACAAGAACCGGACGAGTGGTGACAGCTCTTTCATTCGCCACCCCAAAATTGTATTCCAAACTGCCGCGATGTGACCAGCCGCTTGAGAGGGGCCTGTTGCCGCCGCCGGTACCCGGCGAGGTATTCCCTGCTCGCCGGTCACGATCGCGGTCATGCCGGTCATGCCCGCCGCCGTTGACTTCCCGGGGAGTCGAGGCATAACATTCCCCGTCGGGAAGGGGCGGATGTGACGGGCAAAATCATCTCCCACTACCAAGTGCTGGAAAGGCTTGGTGGTGGCGGAATGGGCGTCGTCTACAAGGCCGAGGACCTCAAGCTCAAGCGTCTTGTAGCACTCAAGTTTCTTCCGGAAGAACTCTCGAAGGATCGCCAGGCGGTCGAGCGATTCCAGCGCGAAGCCGAAGCTGCCTCGGCCCTAAACCACCCCAACATCTGCGTTGTCCATGACATTGACGAGTACGAGGGCCGGCACTTCATCGCCATGGAGT
>JBKKAI010000527.1:0-3875 GCA_046714815.1 Terriglobia bacterium
CGGCGGCCCTGCCCGATGTAGCCGCTCAGCAGCGTGGCGCGCAGCGGCTCCATCACCGATTCCGGCATGTGTACCTTAAATAGTGGAATCATGGCGATACTCCTTCTCGAGCAGCGACATCAGCACATAGTCCAGGTACCGGCCATCGCGGAAGATCGCACCACGGTAGCGGCCCTCCACCTGGAACCCCTGCTTCTGGTAGAGCCGCAAGGCGTGTCCGTTGTTTTCCAGAACGGCCAACCAAATCCGGTGCAGGTTCAGAATGTCGAAGCAGTATTTCTTGATCGCGCTGAAGATCTTTCGTCCGTACCCCCGGTTTCGTAACAGCGGGACTACGTCGGCGCCCACGCGAATGCTGCGGTTCGTGGGGTCATACTCATCCATTCGCACGATCCCGATGAAGGGGTGGGTCTCGTCGAACACGGTGAAGTAGATGCGGTCCGGCCGGCCCGCCAGTCCGTCAAACCATCGGCGCTGGGCATCGCATGTGATCAGGTGCGGGTCGGTCAGGTGAACCCAGGTGGACGGGTCGTTGCGCAGCGACCGGATCGCCTCCAGGTCGGGCTCTTCCACAACGCGAAGTCCCAAGTTGTCATGCAGAAACATTGCGGCGGTTTTCGATCTGGGCCGGTTCGCGGCCCAAGGAGCGGGCAACTGAGTCGCGTTTACGCGGCCGGGATCTGCGGCTCAGCCAGTGGCCCGGCGGCCGGAACCCGTGCCGAAACGGGGCCCGCGGCGATGTCGCGGTAATAGAAGTAGATGCTGGATATCGTCCCCGCGACAATGGAAGCAAGCAGCGCGGCGGCGGCGCCTTCCCCACCGCTGCGCGGGATGAGCGCAACGTTGAGCAGCAGGCAGAGCAGTGAGAAACCGGTGGTTTGGCACAACAGTATGCGGTCCAAGCCGGCGGCCATCAGTGCGGCAACGTACGGGCCGCTGACGAAGCTGGCGGCGATGCAGCAGGCGAGCAGGCGTAAAGTCGGCGCGCCGGACACGTAGGCTTCGCCAAAACAGATTTCCAGCAGCGGGGCAGGAAACAAGGCAAAGACAACAAGGATTGCAGCGGCGCAGAAATTAGAAAGTCGTGCGTAGTCACGATGCAACGCGCGCATTTGCCGCGGCCCCTCGGTCCAGGCGGCACTGAGAGCGGGGACGAAGGCAACCAGCAGCAGGCCTGCGATGGCCTGCAGCAGCCCATAGGTCAAGCGATACACGGCACTGAAGACGCCGACTTCGCCGGTCGGACGCCACCAGCCCAGCAGCAACAGGCCCGAGTATGCATAAACCAGGCCGGCCGCCCCAATGACAGCAAATAGAGTAGAGCGGCGCACCAGGTCTTTGATGAATTCAAAATCCAGGCGGAGGGAAAACATCCCGATGTGACGCGGCAGCCGAGCAAACAACACGACAGAGAAAGCGGCTGCTCCCAACACGTTACTCCACACTACCCACAGCGCGCCCTCCGGCCCGCGCACCAGGGCAAGAACCACGATCGTGAAGCAGAGAGACTGAGCTATGCGTCCCAGCGCAACGATGTGAAGCTGCTGCAGGCCCTGGAAAACCCAGGTTGAGTGAAAAGCCATCGCGAACAGCGACAGGCCATCCACTGCCAGTAAGGGCTTCAACGGCGCCGGAAGGGGCGCCAGCCAGAGGGTGACCGCCAGGGCCCCGTAGGTTACGGCGGCGAGCACCAGGCGCAGGGAGAAGATGCCGGTGGCATAGCGCGGCGCGACCCCGGGATCGCGGGCGATTGCGCGAGTCGCCACCGGGTCAAACCCGAAGGAGACGACCAACCCCAGGTAGCTCACCACAGCCATTGACAGCCCCAGGTATCCAAATGCTTCCCGCTGAAGCTGCCGGGCGTAAAAACCAATCGCCGCCAGTGTGATGACGCGGCTTAGGATTTCAGCCGCCGCCAGGGCACTGAAGTTCCGGAGAACCAGGCCGAGCGGCCCACGCGCCACAAGACTCGGAATCATGAATGAGAGCCGGCGAGGAATGGGATCAACGGAGTTGTGGACTCGCGTCCTAACTGGCGTCCCCTCGCTTTCTTGCTATGACAAGCAGGTGATAGCTTTCGTATTTCCGCTCGAGCCTTTCCAACGGGGAGGGTCGGATTCTTCTTCTCACCGACCGCAGCCCTCGGAACGCTCTGGCGAGAAGCCGGTAGCGCTGCAGCGCCGCTCGAACCGGACCGGGGCCGCGCGCCGTGCCGGGCGTCGCCCAGGCCGCCGGCGTCAGCGCCGGGAGGCCAAGGGCCTGGGCGTAAATTACGTCTGTGTTGACGCGGCGAAGAAGAGAACAGAGCGAATGCGAATCGAAATACTGGAGATGCTCCAGATCCACGCGAAATCCGATCCAGTCCTTGCCCCAGGTTTGGATCAGGCCGCCGTTTGGCGTCCAGAAGGCGATTCGGCCGCCTGGCTTTAGCGCGGCGACGAGCTTGTGCAGGACGTCCATGGGGTAGCGCAGGTGCTCGATCAGATCCCAGCAAGTGATGGCGTCAAACTGCTCCTGGGCCAGCGCTACCTGCTCGACATCGCCGGCAATGACCGGAATCCCCAGCTTGTTCTCGACGAAAGCGACGGCTTCGCCGTCCATCTCCAGGCCGGCCGGAACCCCGCCGAGGGCCCGGGCCGACGCCAGGAACTCTCCACGGCTACATCCCACATCCAGCAGTTTCAGGCCGGCGATCCCGCCGGTGGTCAGCAACGCCGCCACTCGCGGGTCCTCGGTGCTGCGCCATAGCGGCGCCCGGAGCGCCCGCCGTGCCTCGCGCTCGTCATAGCTGAGGCCTCGGTGGGCCGAGCCGTAGCGGGAATAAAACGCTCTGAGGCTGTCCCGCCCCGGACATGGACTGACGAAGAAAAAGCCACAGCCGGGACAGGAAACAACGTCCAGCGCATCGGGTCGAGTGACAAAGGGGGCCAACGGACGGTCAAAACCGCACAGGGGACAGGGACGCTGGAACAGGTCGCCGCTGGCCCAGGCCGGTATGCGTGCGTCAAACGCTTCCAGAACAGGCACAATTTCCATGGGGCTATCCGATTGGTTCTGTTTCGACGAGGGGATCGCCAAGCGCCAGTGCGGCGCGGTGGGTCGGATTCCCGACGACCTTGCGAGCGAACCAGATGCTCGATGCTGTTGCGCCGATCATGACGAGCAGCATTGAGACTGAGGCGCCCAGGCTGCCATACGGGGGTATCAAGGCGGCGTGGAACGCCACGCAAAGCATGGCGAAAACCGACGTCTGCAAGAGCAGGATGCGGTCGCAGCCGGCGGCAACCAACACGGCCACAGAAGGCCCGATCACGAAACTCAAGGCGATCGAGCAGGCCATCAGCCTCAGCACCGCTGCGCCCTCCGCATATCCGGCGCCGAAGCAGAGGCGCAGCACAGGGCCGGGAAACAAGGCAAAGAGCGCGACGACCATTGCGGCACAGAAGTTGGAAAGCCGGGCATAATCGCGGTGCGACTCCCGAAATTCTCGCGGGCCGCGCATCCAGGCGCCGCTCAGCGCCGGCGAAAAGACCACCATCAGCAGGCCGGCGAAGCTGTAGACCAGCCCGAAGGTGAGACGAAAGACGGCGCTGAACACGCCAACTTCAGCCGCCGGGTGCCACCAGCCCAGCAGCAGCAGTCCCGACTGCAAATACAACAGTTGCCCCGCCGCCGTTACGGCGAAAGGAATGGAGCGCCGGATAAGCCCTGAGGCGAACGGGCCGTCGAGCCGCGGGCCGAAGGGACCGACCAGGCGGGCCAAGGACGCCAGCATCATCAGGGACGCGACGCACGAAGCGAGTACATTGCCTGCGGCGACCCAGAGAACGCCTTCGGGCCCGCGAACGAGCGCCAGCACCAGCGCCGCCGAAACC
>JBKKAI010000528.1:0-4773 GCA_046714815.1 Terriglobia bacterium
GCCTTGGGCGGCGGTGGTGGCGGTGGTGGCGGCGCCGTCTCAGCGTAACTGTCCAACTGAAATTCCTGGACACTGGGCGTCTCGTCCACCACCGGCCCCGATGCGGCGGCCGGCGCAGCCATTGACGCTATCGTCACCTTTTCGGCCAGCGCTTCCACCTCCGGCGCCCCGGGGAACTTGTCCTGCAATGAGGCCAGGGCCGACGAGGCGTCGGAGATAAGGCCGGCCTGCAGGTAGAAGTCAACCTCTTCAATGGCGTGAGCCAGATCCTGGCTGGGCACGGCCGGACCCGCCGGCGTGGGGGCTTCGGACGCTGGTGGGGCGGCCGCACCCGCGGGCGACATCATTGCTTCCCAATCGGACAAGTCCACTTCCCGCACTTCCGGGCCGGCGTTCGCGGGTACAACGATTTCGGCGGGGGCCGGTAGGTCCATCGGGAATTCGGCCGGCGTGCCACCCATGTCGAACTCGGCAATCTGCGGCGCGGAGGCCGGCGCTTCCACCTCCGGGATCTGCGCCAGCGCAGCCCGCTCCGTATAGCGAACGATTCGGTCGCTGTAGCCGGCTGCTTTTTCCGCGTCCCCTGCCAGGACGTAGATTTCCGACAGCACCTCGGCGCGCGTCAGTGCCTGGTCAAACTTCCCGGCGCGCTCGTACAGATCCATCAGCCGCTCATTGAGCGCGATGTTGCGGGGCAGGCGCGCCATCATCTTTTCCAGCGGCGCAATGGCCTTCTCCACCTGGTGGTAGGTGAGAAACAGGTCGCTGTCGGTGATGGCCGCGCTCAGCAACTCCTGCTCTTCAGCGGAGAGGGGCTGTTCCACGACGGCGGGGGAGGCCAGCTCACCGGCAAAACCCAGGTCCGCGGAGGGGGGTTCCGGCGCCGCGGGCCGCCCCAGCTTGACGTCCATCTGCTGAACGTGCCGGCGGTGGACCGGGTTTTCCGGCTCTAAACGCAGCAACTCGGAGTAGAGGTCGCGCGCCTCCGCGAAGTCGCCCTGCTGCGCGGCGGCGTGCGCCAACTGCTCGGTAATATCGGCGACTTCCGAGGTCTGGCCCGTCTCCTTGTAGACATGGCTCAGCAGCTTCAGCGCCTGGATGTTGGAGGGCAGAGCGCGGATAATCTTCTTCAACCCTTCGGCCAGCGGCGAGGTGTTCCGCTCGGCGATGAGCCGCTCGGCCATGTGGCTGAAGTTTTCGAGCGCCGCCTGGTGCTCGCCGGCGTCGAGCTGCGATTCGCACACCTGGGCCAGTCCGGCCACGTCGGAATGTTCGTCCAGCAGGCGGCGCGCCACGTTGGCGGCCTGATCGGTTTCCCCCACCGAGGTGTAGGCATGAAACAGGACGTTGAGCGCTGCTTTGTCCATGCTCTGCGCGGGGATCTGGTTCAGGGTCTCAATGGCGGGCTTGGCGCGGCCGTCGTCGAGCTGAATCCGCGCCTGCAGCACCAGCACCTCGGGGGAAAACACGCCCAGTTCTCGGGCCCGCTTCAGCGCCTTCTCGGCGTCGGTGGGATTGCCGCGGTCGGCCAGCGCTTCGGCCACCGAAAGGAACATCTGGCCCGCATCGTCCTTGCGGTTGGCCTGCTCGTACATCGCCGCCAGCCGCTGCTTGACGCCGAGGTTCTCCGGATCGAGCAGCAGCGTCTTTTCCATGACCTCCACGCCCTTTTGCGGATCGTTGCGCTGGGCATAGTAGTCACTGGCCTGCTGGTAGAGCGAGCGGGCATCATTGAGCTGCCCCTGCAGCGTGTACAACTCGCCCAGCTTGAGGAGGGCCTCGATCTGGTTGGCGTCAACGCGGGAGATGCGGCGGTAAACGGCGATCGCATTCCGGGCGAAGCCATTCTCCATATAAGCCTCGCCCAGCTTGTAGAAGAGCTTCAGCGCCTCCTCGTTCTTGTTCATGCGCAGGCACAGGTCGCCGACGATGTTCAGGATCGTGAGGTCCCGCGGGTCATGTTCCAGGATCTTCTTGTACTCTTCGATAGCAGCGGGAATCTTCTGCTGGGCCACGTACTTTTCCGCGGCAGCCAGTGCCTTCCCTTTGTTAAATCCCAGGCCAAATGCCATGAAGATACCTGTCCTGCAATGATCGCAGAGCCTTGAGCAGAATACAGTAAAACTACCATGCGTGCAAAAGCATAGTCAACGAGGGGTGGCCGGAACAGCCGGAGCAGAGCGCGGAAACCGGGGCGAGGCTGAAGCCCCGCCCCGGGTTTACGCAACGCTGCCGTTGTTCCAGGGGAGCGGATCGGAGTGGACTTCAGTCCACGCGCACGGAGCCGCTGCCGGTGCGAATGAAGATGTGGTTATCGGGACGGATGGCCACGCCGCGCAATTGGTGTTTCCCCACGGTGCCGGAGACCGTCACCGGGTGCGCGGTCGTGATGCTGCCGGGGGAATGGGCGTCCAACTCGAACGCCGTGCCGGGCGGCAGGCTGACGCGTACATCGCCGGAGCCGGTCCGCAGGTTCCAGCGCGCCGACTTGGGAGTGCCGTCCACAATCACGCCGCCGCTGCCGGATTCGGCGTCGAGGTTCTCGGTAGCGCCCTGCACACGCACGTTGCCCGATCCGGCGCGCGCGCGGACGGCGCCGCTGGCGCGGGAAACCTCGACGTTGCCGCTGCCGGTGGTGGCCTCGGCGCTGCCGGTCACCGCAGTGACCTGCACCGATCCGCTGCCCGACGTGGCCGAGACGCTGCCGCCGGCCCGGCTCACGATCACGTTGCCGCTGCCGCTGCGCGCCTGCACCGCCCCGCCGCTGTTCTCCACGCGCACATTGCCCGATCCCGTGCCGGCTTCGACCGGTCCGCGCACGTCGTAGCACTCGACGTTCCCCGAGCCCGAATCGGCCTTCACTTGTGTCTGGTCCGGCGTGGTCACGTCGTAGGAGATGCCGACGTTGTTCCACTTACGGACCGCGCTGCCGATGATGATGGTATTTCCCGTCTGCTGCACCGGCGGGTTCTGCTCCACCTCGCGGACCAGCGCCGCCGCGTTGCCCGCCCGGTCATTCGCCTGGATCCGGGCTTGGATCCGGACGGAGTTGCCCTCTCCTTTGCGGACTGTGACGTTGCCCGACCCGGTCGCAACTTCGAGCCGCACCGGTCCGGTGACCGCAAGCGTCCGCTCGAAGGAGCCTTCGGCACGGTCGGCCAGCGCCAACGGCGCTGTGGCCACCACGAGCAGCAACAAACAAGCCGCAAAAACACGTACACTCATAGACGCCTCCTCTTGCGTGGCACAGGCAGGAATGCTGTGCTACAGGATAGACGAGAGAGGGCCGTCCTGGTAATCACGATTCCTGATAGAATTTCGGGGTCCGGGGCGCCGCGCCATGCTTCCTTTCCCAATCATCTATTCCGACGCCTACGAGCTGAACATCGGCGCGCACGTGTTCCCGGCGCAGAAATACCGGATGATCCATGAGCGCCTGCTTTCCGAGGGACAGGCCGAGCCGGCCGACTTTCTGGCCCCGGCCGAAGCCGGCGACGACGATGTGCGCCTGGTCCACACCCGCGAGTGGGTCACCGGGCTGCGCGCCGGAACGCTGTCTTACGCCGAGATCCTGCGCATGGAGGTTCCGTACTCGGAGGAGTTGGTGCGGGCCTTCTGGCTTTCGGCCGGCGGCTCGATCCTGGCCGGCCGCAAGGCGCTCGAGGGCGGCGCGGCGATGAACCTCTGCGGCGGCTTCCATCACGCCTTTCCCGATCACGGCGAAGGGTTCTGCGTGATCCACGACGTGGCCATCGCCGTGCGCCGTCTCCAGAAGGACGGCTTGCTGCGGCGCGCGCTCATCGTGGATACCGATGTCCACCATGGCAACGGCACCGCCGCCATCTTCCACGGCGACGCCGATGTCTACACGCTCTCGATTCACCAGCAGAACAACTACCCGGCGATCAAGCCGCCCAGCACGCTGGACATCAATCTGGCCGATGGCGTCGGCGACGAGCAGTACCTCGCCCTGCTGAAACGAGGCCTGGAGCAGGCGCTGGGGGCATTCACCCCGGACCTGGTCTGCTACCTGGCCGGCGCCGATCCTTACCGCGAAGACCAGCTCGGCGGCCTGGACTTGACCCTCGAGGGGCTTCGCCACCGCGATGCCCTGGTTTTCGAAATGGCCCGCGATAGAAATCTTCCGGTGTTCGCCACGCTGGCCGGCGGCTACGCCCGCAACGTCAGAGACACCGTCACCATCCACGTGAATACCGTTCTGGCCCTGAAGGCGGCCTGCCATGGAACACTCCAAAGAACATTCCAAACCAACGTTTGAGGTTACCTGCCCCTGCTGCCAGGCGCGGCTTCGCGTGGACGCCGAGGTGCGCGGCGTGGTCTCGCACGAACCGCCTCCCAAGCAGGCGAAAGTGAAAGATCTGGCCGAGGCCACCCGCGCCTTGCATGAAAAGGAAAGCAAGCGCGGCGAGCAGTTCGAGAAGTCGTTCGAAACCGAGCGCGAGCGCGGCAAGCTGCTCCAGCGTAAATTCGACGAAGCCTTCGAGAAGGCGAAAGACCAGCCCATCAGCCGCCCGCTGCGCGACTTCGACCTGGATTAGGCGCAGCACAGGCCTTCCTGCCACGCAAGATACCGGAATCCGTTGCGTCACCCCTAGCCCCCCTGGCCGCAATGCCGTTCACTTAAGCGGTCGGCGCTTCTCGGAGCCCGGGAGCGCGCACTTTACTGAATCTTGACGGCTCTGGTTTGCGGTGGCTTGCCACCGCTTTTCGCGCGGAAGCTTGCTTCCGCGAAGGCCAATGCCGCGCGTGAAA
>JBKKAI010000529.1:0-4732 GCA_046714815.1 Terriglobia bacterium
TTGGCGCGCGTGGTGTCGAAGTGCGTGTTGTTCGGGACTACGTCACCTTTCTTGCACATCACGCTGAACAGGATGCGCTCGGCGGCGCGGCCCTGGTGCGTGGGAATCACATGGCGGTAGCCAAAAATGCCCTCGACCGCGGCGCGAAAGCGGTCAAAGCTGGGACTGCCGGCGTAGCTTTCGTCGCCGAGCATCATCGCCGCCCACTGCCGCGTGCTCATCGCGGCGGTGCCGGAATCGGTGAGCAGGTCAATCAGGATCGCGCCGGCGGGAAGCTGGAACAGGTTGTAATGCGCGCGCCGCAGCAGATCTTCGCGCTCAGGCCGCGTGGTCCAGCGGATCGGCTCGACGGTTTTGATCCGGAACGGCTCGATAATCGTTTTGAACTTGTCGTACATAGGATAAATCATCGGTCAGACCGAGCCGCGGCGCAGTTGCTCGATCGGGTAGAACGTGTCGCGCCAGACCACGCCGCCGCGCCATAAAGTGACAGCGGTAGACCGCAGCACGATGTATCCCATCAGGAACGCGCCCAGCGGATGGGTGAGCGCGTACAGCGGCGAGACCCGCACGCCGGCGGCGCTGAAACCCTGTGAGAGCAGCGCCAGCAGGACGCAGGCGCCCGCCAGCAGGCGCGTCCAGCCGGTCCCCGCCACCACCATGACGAAAGGCATCACGTCGAACAGGAACAGCGCCACCAGGCTGGCGATGAGCTGGCCGTAGCTGAAGTTCATCGCCGCGAAGGAGTTCTTGGTGAGGCCGCGGATGATGTTGCCGATGCCGTCCTGCCAGCGCACCCGCACCCACTCCTCGCTCAGCACCACCCCCGAGCTGAAGCCGCCCTGCTTCACCAGCTTGCCCAGCTTCATGTCGTCCACCACTTCCATCGCCAGGCGGCGGTGCGTACCAATGGCTTCGTAGGCCGTGCGCCGGATCAACTGGAATGCGCCGACGCCGATGTAGCGCGATGAATGCGGGTTGCTGGCCTGCCAGGGCTCCAGCGCGAACATGAACCCCACGCCCCAGAAAGTCACCATGGCCTTTTCCCAGAAGCCTTCCAGGTCCACGCGGACCATGGCGGTGAGATGGTCGCGCCCGTCCCGCAGCGCGAGCGAAATGGCGTGGCGCAGCACTCCCGGCGCAAAGCGCACATCGGCGTCGGTGAACACCAGCCAGTCGGCGGCCGACCGCTCGAAAGCCTTCTGCAGCCCGTGCGACTTTCCCAGCCAGCCCGCCGGCAGCTCGGCGACGTGGATCACTTTCAGGCGCCGGTCGCGGGCCGCCGCCTCGTCGAGAATGCGCGGCGTGGCGTCGCTGGAGCGGTCGTCTACGGCGATGACTTCGTAGTCGGGATAATCCTGGGCGAGCAGGGTCGGCAACGCTGTGGGAAGCTTCTCGGCCTCGTCGCGGCCGGCGAACAGCACAGATATTTTCGGACACTGCTGGTCGGGGAGCGGCGGAACGGCGGCCAGCCGCGGCAGGCGCGACATTCCCCAGAACACCCGCAGGCACTGAATGGACCACAGCACCGCGATCGTGCCGAATGTCGCGGCCCAGAAGTTATCCATCAACCTTGCCGCGCAGACTTCCCGGTCTGCCCCAGGTTTTCGGAAGGAGTGGCTACAGTTCTTCCCAGGTGCGCCTCGCAATTCCAGCCTGACGGAGCAGACGTGACAGCAGTTCTTTGCCGATGTCTCCAGAATGCGGGTTTGGCAACCACAATGTGATTTCGTTCTTTATCATGTACTGATGTTTGCCTCCCGAGTAAGGGCCCTCAAATCCCAACTGCCTGAGATAGCCGACAAGTTGCCTGCGCCGGATCGGGCCAAAACTGGGCATTTACGCTACTGGCTTGATCGTCAGTTCGATTCCGCCGGCGGCCGGCAACGGCAGGTTCCTGGATACCCGCAACAGGATCCATTCTTCCAGGACCTCCTCAAGTAGGTTTCGGCACTCCTCGAGTTTGGCGGCGTTTGCATAGACTCCCGTAAACCCAGGGATCTCTCCATAGAAGCTGCCATCGTCCGATAGAATCTCGTAACGTGCCTGAACCATTGCGGCCTCGATATAGCTTGTTAACATGCGTTCAGCTCCTTGCCTGATGTCCCCTCCGAAATTCTACTCGAAGCGGGTTCAAACTACACCACGGGTCGGGAAGCCGGATGGCGCGCTTACCTCCCTGTAAAACTCGGTTCCTTCGGCCTCCCGACTGTCACCTCAGCGCCCGGCGTGGTGATGTTAGTATTCGGCCGGTGCCGTTCCGAATCATCATCGCCGGGTTTGGCGGGATTGGGCGGATGCATGCCCGGCTGCTGGCCGCGGACCCGCGCGTAGAGCTGGCCGGCGTAGTGGATACCGAGCCGCAGCGTCAGGCTGAGTTTCGCAAGCTGTATGGCGGCGCCGCCTTCGGTGATCTTGATCAGGCGCTGGCGTGGGGCCCCGATGCGGTCTTTCTCTGCACGCCGAACGTGCTGCACGCCGATGCGGCAATCCAGGCGCTCGAGCGAGGCGTCGCCGTCTTCTGCGAAAAGCCGATGGCGACTTCGGCGGCCGATGCGCGGCGTGTGCGCGACGCCGCTGCGCGGCCGGGCGCGCGCCTCCAGGTGGGGCACAACCGGCGCTTTTCCCCCGCCTACGCCGCATGCCGTAACATCATTCTTAACTGCGCCGGCGGCACACCTCTGCAGCCCCATTCCGCCAGCATCATCAAGAATGATGCAGACCTGCGCACGCCCGCCTGGTCGGCGGACCCGGCGATCACCGGCGGCCTGCTCTACGACGGCGCCATTCACGCGCTCGACGCCGCGCTGTGGCTGCTGGGCCCGGCGGTAGAGGTCTACTGCGCGGCGCACTCCGGCGTCTATCCCGACCTGGACAACCTCGCGCTGGTGCTTCGCTTCGCATCGGGCGCGGTTGCCACCGTCAGCACCTGCGGCCACGCATCGGCATTGGCGCCCACCGAGCGGCTGGCGATCTATGGCGACCACCAGGCCGTGGTCCTCGAAGACATGGAGCGGGTGGAGTGGATGGCCCTTGACCGGCCGCCCGGAGCCCGCGACTACAGCGGGCTTCCACCGGACGAGCGATGGGGTTACACGCAGCAGGACCGCGCTTTCGTGGATACCCTGGACGGCGCGCCGCCCGCGGCCGGCGACCCGGAGCGTTCGCTCCGGGCTCCCGGCGCCGAAGAAGGCTGTCGCGTGGTGGAGTTGATTGACGCCTGCTACCGAAGCGCGCGCGAAAACCGCCCGGTTCTGTTAGGGTAATCACGTGGCGCGCAACGCAAAATCGAAAGCCGTGCTGGCCGCCGTGGCGCTGGCCGTTTTCCTGCTGCTGATGATCATCTACGCCAGCATCGGCCTCGCGCGGCACACCTGCGAGGTGTGCATCGAGTTCGGCGGCCAGACCAAGTGCCGCACCGCCGCCGGCGCCACCCGCGAGGAAGCTCAGCGCACCGCCACCGACAATGCCTGCTCGTTCCTGGCTTCGGGAATGACCGACAGCATCGCCTGCAGCAGCACACCGCCCAAGAGCGTGCAATGCAAATAGGCGTGATAACATTGCCTTGGGAGAGTGTGTGCGGGCGATCCTGAAAAAACGGTTGATTGTTGCCAGCCGATGGGCGCGGAGCTGGTACGCCATCATCAAGGGTCTTGTCTCGACGCGTCACGTGCTGCTGGCGCACATGATTCCCATCCGGCGCTGCAACCTCGCCTGCACCTACTGCAACGAGTTCGACGACGTCTCGAAGCCGGTCCCGATTGGGGAGATGCTGCGGCGCATTGACAAGCTGGCCCGATTCAAGACTTCGGTGATCACCATCAGCGGCGGCGAGCCGCTGCTGCACCCGGACCTGGACGAGATCATCGCGCACATCCGCCGCCGCCGCGGCGCCATCGCCGGGCTGATCACCAACGGCTACCTGCTCACCGCCGAGCGCATCGAGCGGCTGAACCGCGCGCGGCTCGACTACCTGCAGATCAGCATTGACAACGCGCAGCCCGATGAGGTGTCGAAGAAAAGCCTGAAGGTGCTGGACAAAAAGCTGCAGCTTCTGGCCGAGCACGCCGAGTTTCACGTGAACATCAACTCGGTGCTGGGCAGCGGCATCAATCATCCGGAGGATGCGCTGACGGTGGCCCGGCGGGCGGTGGAGCTGGGCTTCACCAGCACGCTGGGGATTATCCACGACGGCTCCGGCCAGCTCCGGCCGCTCAATGAGCATGAGGGCGAGATCTACACGGCGGTAAAGGCGCTGGGTCGAAAACGGGCGTTCGCCCGCTGGGACAAGTTCCAGCAGAACATCTCCCGCGGCAAGCCCAACGACTGGCGCTGCCGCTCCGGCTCCCGCTACCTGTATATCTGCGAAGACGGCCTGGTTCACTACTGTTCGCAGCAGCGCGGGCGGCCCGGCGTGCCGCTGGCCGACTACAGCGTGGCCGACCTGCGCCGCGAGTTCGACACCCGCAAGCACTGCGCGCCGAAATGCACCATCTCCTGCGTCCAGCAGGTGGGCATGCTGGACAACTGGCGCCTCCGCCCGCAGACCCTCAAGCCCGCGCCGAAGCGCAATTCACCATTCATAATTCATAATTCGTAGCTAGATTCCGCACGGATGGGTTCCCCGCGTCTGGCTTAGCCTCTAACGTAACATAAATGCCTCATTGTTCACCGATCATCACAGGGAGGAAACAGGGGCCGGAATCGTCAGAATGGAGCAAACGCAACTCAA
>JBKKAI010000530.1:0-4371 GCA_046714815.1 Terriglobia bacterium
GCCGCGGTGGATTTTGGAGGGCGCCCCGTCCTGGTGTACCACGCGCCTCTGCGAGTGCGGCTGGTGGGCGACCTGCAGACCGAATTGCTCGAGGACTTCTTCGGCGGCTTCACCACCCAGGCCCGCGCCAATGTTCACCTGAAGGTGCTTTACGGCCGCTCGTCGCATCACAAGGTGGAGGCGGTGTTCAAGGCATTCGCGCGCGCGCTGCGCGTGGCCTGCTCGCGCGACCGCCGCCTGGCCCGCGAGCTGCCCAGCACGAAAGGCTTGATCTAAAATACGAAATACGGAATGAGAACCTAATGATCGCCGTGATTGACTACGGAGCGGGAAATTTGAAGTCGGTGTGCAATGCGCTGGCGGTGCTCGGCGCCCGGTTCTTTGTCACCAGCGAGCCCGCGGGGCTGGATCGCGGCTCGGCGATCCTGCTGCCGGGCGTGGGCCACTTCGGTCAGATGATGCAGGCGCTCGACGCGGCGCAGCTTACCGATCCGTTGCGCCGGAGACTGCGCGGCGGCACGCCGTACCTGGGCATCTGCCTGGGCCTGCAGGCCCTGTTTGAATCGAGCGACGAAGCGCCCGACACTCGCGGCCTGGGGCTGCTGCCCGGCGTGGTCCGACGCTTTCCGATCGGCGAGGAAAAGGTTCCCCACATGGGCTGGACGGCGGTCGAGCCGGGCGGCCGGATGTACTACTTCGCACATTCCTACTACGTGCCGGCCGAAGCCGAGGGCAGCGCCGGCCTTGCGCGACACGGCTTTCCCTTCACCGCGATCCTGCGACGCGGCAATCTGTGCGGCTCACAGTTCCACCCGGAAAAATCCTCCGCCGCGGGCCTGCAATTCGTCAACGACTGGATCGAACAGTGCCCGCCAAGCGCATAATCGCCTGCCTCGACGTGAAGGACGGGCGCGTCGTCAAGGGCATTCAGTTCGTCCAGTTGCGCGACGCCGGCGATCCGAGCGAATTGGCCGCCGCATACAGCGACGCCGGCATTGACGAAGTGGTGTTCCTGGACATCACCGCGTCGGCCGAAAAGCGCGGCTTAATCGTCGAGACGGTGGAGCGCACGGCGGAGCGCGTCTTCATCCCGCTGGCGGTGGGCGGCGGCGTGCGCAACGTCGCCGACGCGCGGCGCCTGCTGCGCTCGGGCGCCGACAAGGTCGCGGTGAACACCGCCGCCGTCGAGCGCCCTGCGTTGCTCACCGAGCTTTCGCGCGAGTTCGGCGCGCAGGCCGTGGTGCTGGCCATTGACGTGCGCCGCGAAGGACCCATCTGGCGCGTGTACACTTACGGAGGACGGAAAGCGGTGGACCTCGACGCGCTGCGCTGGGCCGCCGAGGGCGAGCGCCGCGGCGCCGGCGAGATCCTGCTGACCTCGATGGACTGCGACGGCACCAGGATGGGCTTCGACTGCGAACTGACCCGCGAGGTCTCGCGCGCCGCCGGCATCCCGGTGATCGCTTCGGGCGGCGGCGGCGAGCCATCGCACTTTTACGATGTGCTCACCGCCGGCGAGGCCGACGCGGCACTCGCGGCGTCGGTCTTCCATTACGGGGAGATACCAGTGGGCGAATTGAAGCGGTATTTGCTGGAGCGTGGCGTTGTAGTAAGAAATTATGAATGATGAATGATGAATGATGAATTGAACCGCAGCCCCGCTCCGGCATTCATCATTCATCATTCATCACTGCTTTTATGCTTTTTCCTTGCATTGATCTGATGGCCGGCAAGGCCGTGCAGCTTGTACGGGGCCGCGAGAAGGCGCTCGAGCGCGAAGACCCGCTGGCGCAACTCGAGGAGTTCGCCGGCTTCCCGGAGATTCAGGTGATTGACCTGGACGCGGCGCTGGGCAGAGGCAGCAACGACTGGTTGGTGCGCGACCTCTGCGCCCGGGCCGCCTGCCGCGTCGGCGGCGGCGTTCGGACCCCCGAGCGGGCCCGCGAGGTGGTGGCGCACGGCGCCCGCAAAGTGATCGTGGGCACGTCGGCCTTTGACGCTTCCGGCGTCAACGTCGGCTTTCTCGAGGCGCTGGACAAGGCCGTCGGGGCGGGCCGCGTCATCATCGCGCTCGATTCTCACCGGGGCCGCATCGTGGTCAAGGGCTGGCGGGCCTCCACCAACCTGGCCGCCGAGGGCATCGTGCGCTCGCTCGAACCCTACTGCGGCGAGTTCCTCTGCACCTACGTGGACAACGAAGGCACGATGACCGGCACCGACATGGCCTGGTTCCGGCGCCTGCGCGAAGCCACCGCTCTGCCCATCACTGCGGCCGGCGGCATCGCGACCATGGAGGAGATCGCCGCGCTCGACGAGTTGGGCATTCACGCCGCGCTGGGTATGGCGGTCTATACCGGGCGGCTGCGCCTGGAAGATTTGCGCGAATTCCGGCCACGGACCTTGATGTAGCGCATGCCGCGCTCGCTCCTCGCCACCGCCCTGCTTCTGCTCACTCTGGGCGCGGCTTTGCGTTTCTGGGACCTCGCCCATCACAGCCTCTGGACCGACGAGTTTTTTACGCTGCAGCGGATAAGCGGCGCGGATGCGCCCACCGAGGCCACCCCACCGCTTTATTTCCTGCTGCTGAAAGGGTGGGCCGCCGTTGCCGGCCTCACCCCCGCGGCGCTGCGAGCGTTTTCGGCGCTGTGTGGCGCGATCGGCCTCGTGGTGGTGTGGGCGGCCGGCACGCGACTGCTCTCGCCCGCGGCAGGGCTGTTCGCGTTGGCAGTGACGGCGATCTCGCCCTTTCACCTGGCTTACAGCCAGGAGGCGCGGCCCTACGCGATGCTGTTCGCGCTGAGCGCCGCGTCGCTCTGGACGCTCGCCGAGGCCCTGGGCGGCAGCCGCCGCTGGTGGCTGGCCTATGTTCCCTGCACCGCGGCCCTGCTCTACACGCACTACTGGGGCCTGTTTGTGTGGGCTGCCGGCGTTGTCTACGCCGTTAGCCGAAGCCGCTCACTCCACTCCTGGCTGAACACGGCCCTGGCGCTGCCGCCCATGTTTTTCGTTCCCCACCTGGGAGCGCTCGTCGAGATCGCCGGCGACCATGCCCAGCCGGCCTTCTGGACGCCGCGGCCGGCGCTCGCCGGCCTTGTCGAAGCGCTGGTGGCTTTCACCGGCGCGCGTTTTTACGTGGGCGGATGGCTGTTCACGCTCGGAACGGTGGCGGTCGCCGTCGCGCTGGCGCTGTGGGCGGCGATGTGGACCACCGGCCTGCTTGCCGAAGGCGCCGCGCGGCGCTGGCTGATCTGCGCGCTGGGCATCGGGCTATTGCTGCCGTTCGCGGTGAGCTTTGCGCTGCCGCAGATGTTCATCGCCTGGCGTTACACGATCGCCGCGCTGCCGGCGGCCATTTGGCTCGCGGCGCGCGGCTGGAGCCTGTGGCCGGCCACCGGCCGGGCAATTACCGCCGCAGCACTCTTGATCCTGATGGCGGTGGGCAATGTGCACTACTTCAATGGATACGAAAAGGGAAACATCAGGCAGGCGGCCGAACTGATCGCTCGCCTGCCGGCCGCCGAAACCGTACTGATCGTGCCCGGCTATCTGCGGCCCCAATGGGACGTTTATTACCGTGGGCCGCTGCCGGTGATCCCGGAAGGCGGCGTTGACGAGATGGCGCCGGGCCTGGCCGGTTTTCGCCACGCCATCTTCATCACGCTCGATGTTCCTAACGCGGTGCGCGATGCGCTCGACGCTCGCTATGGGCGCAACGTGCGGCGCCGCTACCCCGCCGACTTTCACCTGGGCCTGTCAGTGACCGTCTACCGCCTGCGTTAACGCCCCGCGGCGCGTCGCCGCCAGCCCCGCGGCCGCGGCCAGGGCGATGGCCAGGCTGACCGCCACCAGCGGAATGGTGAAGCTCGAGGTTTGCTGTGTTACGCGGCCCACCGCCCACATCGCCAGGGCGCCGGCCAGCGAACCGCTGCCGCCCAGCAGCCCCGCGGCAGTTGAAACGTAATCGGGCGAAACCTCCTGAGCCATTGTCAGGTACATGCTGATCCATACGCCGATGGCGAAGTTCACCACCACCAGCGCCACTACGGCGCCCTGGAGCGAGAGAAAGGGAACGACGGCCGACAGAGTCACGAGCAGCGATGCCGCCAGGAACACGGTTCGGCGCGCGGCCGCCAGCGGCCATCCGCGCCGTGACAGCCAGACCGCTGCCGCTCCGCTGGCCAGGTAGCCCAGGTCGAGCCCGATGTAAATCGCCGTGAGCACCCAGCCCATTTGGCGGCCCGGCTCCAGGCCGCGCTGCTGCACGAAATACGTTGGCAGCCAGTTCACCTGAAAATAGAGGCAGGGATTCACCAGCACGGCCACCGCAAAAACGCGCCAGAACTGGACCGAGCGCAGAATGCCGGCGTAGAT